>DATFUQ010000069.1:0-15114 GCA_035260745.1 Lacunisphaera sp.
GCCGCGAGCTGCATGGCGCTGACCGTGAGCCCGAGCTTCTCGACCAGCGCGGGCACGATGCCGCCCTCCTGCGCGAGCAGTGCGACAAGCAGGTGCCACGTCTCCACCTCGTTGTGCGAGCGGCGGCGGGCCTCGTTCTGCGCCTCGGTGACGGCCGAACGCGACATGACGGTCATTTTTTGCGGGTCCATGATGATTGGACCCTGCCTTCGCACCCGGCGTTCCAAGCTCCAGCCGCCGTTCCGCCCGGGGAAACCGCCCCCGCCCGGGCGGGCTGGGACAGACTGCGCGCGCCCTGCGCCATTGGGGCGACAAACTGGCCGCGCCGCCCGCCCTGTTGCTCGCTTCTGCGAGCCCGGGGTCAGTCGCGCGACCTTCGTCGCGGCTGACTAAAAAGCCCGCGGAAGCGGACACGGAAAAAGCGAGTTACATCCCCTATGCATCTGCAACTTTTCCAGCGTGCCCACCCCCGCGGGCAAGGTCGCCGTCATCAGTGCCAATGAACAAATCCACCTGCTGTCTAAGACTCCCGCCCGGGGGTGTCCAGTCTGCAACCGCGGGAGTGTGTCATGCGATGGTGCGCGGGTTCGTTTGACTAGCCGGCGCGGCGGGCTACTGAGGTAACTGCCCATGGCCGATTTCCTCGACAGCAAAAAACCCGCGACCCGCGCCCTCCTCGTAGGTGTGCAGACGCCCGACATGGCTCCCGGCGAGGGCGCGGAACTGCTCGCAGAGCTGAACGAACTCGTCGAGAACCTCAACCTGGGCATCACGCGCTCCACGCTCATCAACCTGCGCGACCGCCTGCAGCCCAAGTTTCTTATCGGCAGCGGCAAGGCCGCCGAGCTGATCGCCCAGGCCAAGGCCGACGGCGCCGACGTCATCGTCCTCGACGAGGAGCTCTCCCCCGCCCAGCAGCGCAACTGGGAGGAGGAATCCGGCCTCGCCGTCATCGACCGGCAGGAGGTCATCCTGGAGATTTTCGCCGACCGGGCCCACACCCGCGAGGCGGTGCTGCAGGTCGCGCTGGCCCGCATGGAGTATTCGCTGCCCCGCCTGACCCGCGCATGGTCCCACCTTTCGCGCCAGCGCGGCAGCGGCCGGCTCGGTGGCGAGGGCGAAACCCAGCTCGAACAGGACCGCCGCCTCGTGCGCAACCGCATCACCCACCTGAAGGGCGAGCTGGCGCAGGTCATCTCCCAGCGCGCCACCCAGCGCCGCAAGCGCCAGCGCACCCCCGTGCCCAGTGCCGCCATTGTCGGCTACACCAACTCCGGCAAATCCTCCCTGCTCAACCGGCTCACCGGCGCGCACGTCCTCGCCGTCGACAAGCTCTTCGCCACCCTCGACCCGACCACCCGCCAGCTGGAGCTGCCCGACGGCCGCACGCTGCTTTTGACCGACACGGTCGGATTCATCCGCCGCCTGCCGCACCGGCTCGTCGAGGCCTTCAAGGCCACGCTCGAGGAGGTGGTGGTCGCCGATTTCCTCATCCACCTGCTCGACGCCAGCAATCCCAACAGCGACCAGCACCACGCCACCACCCTGGCCGTGCTCGGCGAACTCGGCGCGGCCGACCGGCCCACCATCACGGTCTTCAACAAGATCGACGCCATCGACGCGAAGACCCTCGCCCGGTTGCGCGCGCAGCATCCCGCCGCGCTCTTCATCAGTGTGCACACCGGCACGGGCCTGGACAAGCTGCTCCGCCGCTGCGAGGAACTGGCCGTCGACGACCACGAGTCGGCCGAACTGCTCATCCCGCACGACCGCTACGATGTGGTCGGCCGGCTGCACAGCATCGGCCAGGTGCGGAAACAGGAGTCGGTCGACACCGGTGTGCGGCTCAGCGGCCGCTTCCCGGTGAAATTCTCCGCGCTCTACAGGCCGTTTTTGCTGCCCGCGCCGAAAAATAAACCCGCGGCTAGACGCCCGCGCTCCGTCCTTAAATGATCTCCGCGGCCGAAGCCTGGCAGACAATTCTGGCCCGCGCCGCGCGGCTCGAAACCGTCCGCTTGCCGCTCGCCGGCGCCCTCAACCGCATCCTGCACGCCGATGCCCGTGCCGATGCCGACTCACCGCCGTTTGACGCCTCCGCGATGGATGGCTACGCGCTGCGCCGCACGGACGCCGCCCGTTCGCTGCGTGTTGCAGGCGCAGCGCAGGCGGGTGATGCGTTTACCGGCACCCTCGGTGCCGGTGAATGTGTCCGTATCCTGACGGGCGCGCCCGTTCCGGCTGGGGTCGATTGTGTTGTCAGGCAGGAGGAGGTCGTGCGCGAAGGCGATTTCATCCAAGTCCGGCGCCACGACGGTCCGGACTTCATCCGCCGCCGCGGCGAAAACTACCACCGCGGCGACGTGGTCGTGCCAGCCGGCACACGGCTTGGCCCGCCCGAACTGGCCGCGCTCGCCACGGCGGGCGTGCACCAGCCCGAGGTCGTGCGCGCGCCGCGTTGCGCGCACCTCGTCACCGGCAACGAGCTCGTTTCCCCGGACCAGACACCCGCGGGCGCGCAGATCCGTGACAGCAACTCCACGCTCATCGCCGCCCTCCTCGTCCGCCACGGAGCGGAGCTGGCCGGCCAGGTGCATGTGCGCGACGATCTCCCCGCCGCCCGGGCCGCCGTCGCAGCGATGCCCGCCCACGACGTGCTGCTCATCTCCGGTGGCGCGAGCGTGGGCGACCTCGACCTGGCCCGGCCGCTGCTTCAGGCACTTGGTTACACCCTGCATTTCCATGTCATCAATCTCCGCCCCGGCAAGCCGCTCGTATTTGCGAGCCGCGGCACGCAGCTCGCATTCGTCCTGCCCGGCAACCCCGTGTCGCACTGGGTGGTCTTCCAGCTATTCCTCGCCCCGCTGCTCGACCACCTGCAGACCGGCTCTGCCCTGGCGCCCGCCCGGCTCACCGGCCGTCTCGCCAGCAACGGGCAGTTGCCGCTACCCGACACGCGGCAGACTTTCTGGCCGTGCCGCGCAGTCATCACCAACGGAACCTATGAACTGACTCCCCTTCCGCTCGCCAGTTCCGGTGACAGCAGCGGCCTCGTCGGCGCGAACGCACTCTTGCCCGTGCCGCCGCCGCCCGGCAACCTTGCGTCCGGTCAATCTGTCGAATTCATCCTCTGCCCATGACGCTTGAGCCCACCCCTGCGGAATTCTCCCACCTCGATCCGGCCGGCCGGGCGCGAATGGTCGACTTAAGCGCGAAGCCCGACTCGGCGCGCGTCGCCGTGGCCGAAGGCCGGCTCGCCTGCGCGCCGCGCACGATCGAGCTCCTGCGCACCCAGGCCCTGCCAAAGGGCGACGTGCTCACCGTCGCCCAGATTGCAGGCATCCAGGCCGCCAAGGCCACCAGCGCGCTCATTCCACTCTGCCACCCGCTTGCGCTCACGGGCGTTGATGTCGGATTCATGGTCGAGGCGGACGGCATCGTGGTGCGCGCCACCGTGCGCACCACGGGCAGGACCGGCGTGGAGATGGAGGCGCTCACCGCCGTGTCCGTTGCCGCGCTCACGCTCTACGACATGTGCAAGGCCGTGGACCAGGCCATGAGCATCGGCGGCATCCGCCTCCTCGAAAAACACAAGCAATGAAGGTTGCCCGCGTCACCCTCAGCGACCGCGCGGCCGCCGGCGTTTACGCGGACGAGAGCGGCCCGGAGATTGAGCGGATCGCGGGGCGACATTTTGCCGAGCCGCTCGAGTGGACCCGCGTGCTCCTGTCCGACGACCGCGCCGCGCTTGAGGCGGCGCTGCGCCGGCTGGCCGACGAGGGACATTGCCCGCTCATCCTCACCACCGGCGGCACCGGCCCGGCCCCGCGCGACATCACGCCCGAGGCCACGCGCGCCGTGCTGGAAAAGGAACTGCCCGGCTTCGGTGAGATCATGCGCCTGCACAGCTACGCGCAGGTGAAGACCGCCATCCTCTCCCGTGCCACCGCTGGCGTGCGCGGCCGCTCCCTTATCGTCAACCTCCCCGGCCGGCCGCGCGCCATCGAAGAGTGCCTGCCGCTGCTCGTGCCCGCGATTGCCGAGGCGCTCGACCACATTGCCGGCTTCCGGCCGGCACTGCATCCACCGTCCGCGTAACCCGCGCCGCGCCTGCGCTTGCCCTCGAACATCCAGTTCAATCGCCGCGAGCTTGCCGGCGCCTTCGGCGACATCGGCACCTCGTTGCCCATCATCGTTGCCATTCTGCTCGCCACGGGCCTGAACGGCGCGGGCGTGCTCGTGGCGTTCGGCCTCGCGCAAATCGCCACCGGCCTCCTTTACGGCCTGCCCATGCCGGTGCAGCCGCTAAAGGCGATGGCGGTGGTCGTCATCGCCGGTCAGGCGCCGGGCGGTCTGCTGCAACTGGCCGGCCTCATGATCGGCGTCCTGATGCTCGGGCTTTCCGCGAGCGGGGCACTCGATTGGCTGAGCCGCGTGATTCCGCTGTGCGTCGTGCGGGGTGTCCAGGCCGGGCTCGGCCTCTCACTCGCCCGCACGGCCACCAGTCTCGTGGCCCGCGAGGACAGCACCTGGGGCTGGGCCGCCGCCCTCGCCGCCCTCGGGGTGCTGGCGCTCTTGCGCAAAAATCACCGGTTGCCCGGCGCGTTGCTCGTCATCGGCGCGGCGCTGGTCTGGGCGGCCGTGTATCGGGTCGATTGGGATGCGATTGCGCACGGCATCGGCTTTGTCGCACCGCGCCCGGCGCCGTGGCCGTGGGACCAGTGGATGGCCGCACTGACGCTCCTGGTGCTGCCTCAGCTGCCGCTCTCGCTCTCCAATTCCCTCATCGCGACGCGGCAGACGGTGTGTGACCTTTTTCCCGGCCGCGAATTCACCCTGCGCACCATCGGACTGACCTACGCCGGGCTCAACCTCGTCGTGCCTTGGCTCGGCGGCATCCCGGTCTGCCACGGCTGCGGCGGCCTCGCCGGCCACTATGCACTCGGTGCGCGCACGGGAGGCGCGGTCATCATTTACGGCACGCTGTGGGTCGTCGCCGGGCTGTTCTTCAGCGGGACCTTTGTCACGCTGGTGCACGCGTTCCCGACGGCGATCCTCGGCGCGGTGCTGCTGTTCGAGGCGGCGGTGCTGGTGCTCCTGCTGCGCGACCAGCGGACGTCGCCGGCGGGGCTCGCGCTCGCGGCGGCCGTGGCGCTGGTGTGCGTCCTCGCCCCGCAGGGCTATCTCACCGGACTCGTCGCGGGCGTCGCGGCGTATTACGTGCTCCGGGCGGCGGGAGTCCGTTTTTCCTTTGTGATGGCCTGACCCTGGCTTCTGTTTATTGTTGGACTCAGACGCATGCCGTTCGATCGCTACAACCGCGACATCAACTATCTCCGCATCTCGCTGACGGATGCGTGCAACCTGCGCTGCGTCTATTGCATGCCGGAAAAGATGACCTTCCGCCCGCGCGACGAATTGCTCTCCGACGCCGAGCTGGAGCGGCTTATCGGCCTTTTCGGCGCGACCGGGTTCCGGAAAATCCGCTTTACCGGCGGCGAACCCACCCTGCGCTCCTCGCTCGTCGAGCTCGTCCGGCTCGCGACCCGGACGCCCGGCATTGAAACCGTCGGCCTGACCACCAACGGCGTGCTGCTCGCCCAGCTGGCCGCGCCCCTGCGCGACGCCGGACTGCGCACGGTCAACCTCTCCCTCGACACGCTCGACCCGGAGAAATTCCGCCGCATCACACGTTGGGGCCGGCTCGACGCCGTGCTCGCAGGGCTCGAGGCCGCCGCCCGGGTGGGGCTGCGCGTCAAGCTCAACGCCGTCGTCTCCCGCGGCACCAACGACCGCGAGGATGTCGTCGCACTCGCCCGCTTCACCCTTGAGCAGCCGTGGCAGGTGCGCTTCATCGAGCAGATGCCCTTCGGCAACAACGCCGAGTTCCAGCAGCGCAGCATAGTGGACGAGGCCGAACTGCGCGATGTGCTCGCCGCCGCTTACGGTCCGCTCGAACTCGTGAACAATGGCCGGCTCGACGGCGAGGCGCGGCTCTACCGCATCGCCGGCGCCGCCGGGTGCATCGGTTTCATCAGCCCCGTTTCCAAACCGTTCTGCGCCGACTGCAACCGTCTCCGGCTCACCGCTGACGGCGTCCTGCGCCTCTGCCTGCTCCGCGACAACGAGGTCGACCTGCGCCCGCTGCTGCGCGGCGGCGCGGCCGATGGCGAAATCACCGCCACCATCCGCCGGGCGGTGTTTGAGAAACCGTGGGGCCACGGGCTCGAACAGCACCTCATCCCCACTACGCGCGGCATGTCCGAAATCGGCGGCTGAGTTTCAGTCATGAGCACCCCCGCGACCCGACATATCCAACTCCAGTTTTTTGCCGTGCTGCGCGAGCAGGCCGGCGGTTCCACTCTCGCGCTCGAAACGGTCGCGCGCACGCCGGCGGAGCTTTACCGGCAGTTGCAGGACAGCCACGGGCTCCGGTTGCCCGCGATGCTGCTGCGCGTCGCCATCAACGCCCGTTACGCCACCATGGACACGCCGCTGCAGGCGGACGACCACGTTGTCTTCATCCCGCCTGTCGCCGGCGGCTGACGCGCCATGTTCGAACTGACCGACCAACCGATTGACACCGCCGTGTGGCGCCGCCGGCTGGCGCACGCCGGGGCCGGGGCCCTCGTGGTGTTCGAGGGCTGGGTGCGCGATCACCACCTCGGCCGATCCGTCACCGAGCTCGAATATGAGGCCTTCGATGTGCTCACCCGGCTTGAGGGCGACGCCATCGTCGCCGAGGCCGAGGAGGCGCATCCCGGCTGCCGGGTTGGCTGTGTGCACCGCACTGGCCGGCTGCAGGTCGGCGAGCTGTCCGTGTGGATTGGCGCGGTCTCCGCGCACCGCCAAGCGGCCTTCCTCGCCTGCCGCCACGTCATCGAGGAAGTAAAGCGGCGGCTCCCTGTTTGGAAAAAAGAGTATCATCCCGACGGCGCAGCCGAATGGGTGAATTGCACTGCAGAGGCGGTGGCGAACCGGCTCTCGCCGGAAACTTACTACGAGCACCAGACCGCGCTGCCCGAGGTCGGCGCCGCCGGCCAGTCGGCCCTCGCCGACGCGAGCATACTCGTCGTGGGCGTCGGCGGACTCGGATGCCCCGCGGCGCTTTATCTCGCGACCGCCGGCATCGGCCGGCTCACCCTGGCCGACGGCGGGCTCATCGAAATCTCAAACCTTCACCGCCAGATTCTCTTCACCGCCGATGAGGTCGGCGCCGCGAAGGCCACCGTCGCCGTCGCGCGGCTGAAGGCGCATAATCCACTCGCTCGCGTCGAGGCGTTCGCCACCGAAGTGACGCCGGTGAACGTCCGGGCACTCGTCGCCGGCCGGACCGTCGTGCTGGACTGCACCGACAATTTCGCCACGCGCTTCCTGCTCCACGACGCCTGCCGCGCCGCGGGCGTGTCGCTCGTGTCCGCGGCAGTGCACCGCTTCGAGGGCGAGTTGACGGTTTTTACGCCCGTCACGCCGGGCTGCTTGCACTGCTTGTGGCCGGACCAGCTGCCCGACGAACTCGACGCCGCGGGCAACTGCGCTAGCGGACCCGTTTTCGCTCCGGCCGTCGGCGTGCTGGGTGTGATGCAGGCCGCCGAGGCCTTGAAGCTTGTCCTGCGCACGCCCGGCGCCGACTTCAGCCACACCCGTTTGGTCAACCTCCTTGACGGCTCGGTGCTCGCGGTCAAGCGCACGACCAATCCGTCATGCCCCGCCTGCGGCCAGCCCGGCATGGTCGGGCTGGATCGCACGCCGGACACCCCGGGCGTGGTCCTGACGGACGAGGAATTCGCCGCGCTCAGTCCGGTGCGGACAGTGACACTGCTCGAAGCGGGCGAAACTCCCGGCACCGATCGCGTCGGCAGCGAGGCTGTGCCGGCGGGCGATATGATGCGTCTGCGCGAGTTGGCGGCCGCCGAGCCGCTCGTGTTGATCTGCCGGTCCGGAGTGCGCAGCGCTGCGGTGGCACGGCTGCTCCGCGCCGAGGGCCTAGCGAACATCCATGCGCTCGCCGTCACACGGCGTCGTTAAGCTCAGCGGAAAACCCGGTAGAACAGGCAACCGTAGCACTCGCGGAGCGCGATCTCAGTATTGGCCAGGGCCTCGGCGCCGGGCAAAAAATCCAGCACGGTGAGCCGGCGCGTGCGATCCCGGCGAAAATCCACGGGGAAGATGATGCAATCCACCCCGGCTTGCTTGAACAGCCAGGCCGACCGCGGCATGTGCCAGCCGCTGGTGACCAGGATGACGCGCCGCCAGTGGCGCTCGCGCATCAAGTCAGCCACGGCCCGGGCCTCATCGGAGGTGTTCTGGACTTCGCGCGTGATGAGGATTTTTTCGGCCGGCACACCGCGCACAATCGCCTGGGCCCGCAGGTCCTCCCCTTCGACTTTTTCGCGCCCCTCCCAGGGTATGCGTCCGCCGGTGAAGACCAGCCGGGGCGCCTTGCCGGCCTGCGTCAGCACAATGCCGGCCTCCAGCCGCTCAATGGTTTCCAAATAATTCGGCAGCAGACCGTCGCCGGCCTGCGGTCCAAAAATCCCGCCCAGCACCACGATTGCATCGGCCGGTTCGACCTGCGCCACCGGCACCGCCGGATAGTCCGACTCCAGCCAGCCGATGAGCCGGCTGCCGACAAAAGGAATGCTGCTGAGATACAAGATTACCAGCGCGACGACGACGGGCCAGCGCTTCTTGCGCCACAGCGCGAAGAGCAGCAATAATGTCACGACACCCAACGGCAGCACGAAGACGGGCAGGATTTTGTTCAGGAAAAGCATGGGCGTTCAGCGGGGCTTCTTCACCACCAGCTTGCCCTTGATCAGCGCCTGCTTTTGCGCGCGGGTCAATTGCTTCAACTGGTATTCCCGCTGCAGCGCCTTGGTCAGGCTCATGGGCCCTTCCCGGTAAACCAGCCGCACCGGCAGCCGCGGCTTGGTATACTTGGCCCCCTTGCGGGCGTTATGCTGCTTGAGCCGCGCCGCCACGTCCCTGGCTGTGCCGATGTAGAGGGTTTTATCGGAGCACCGCAGGATGTAGACGAAGGCTCGCTTGGCAGGCATGGGTGGCGGCGCTTCCGCTGGAGTTGGTTCGAATGGCTGCCCGGCATGGATTCGAACCATGACTAGGCGAGTCAAAGTCGCCTGTGCTACCATTACACCACCAGGCAGTAGGAGCGGCCGAAAGAAGCCCCCTGCTCTTTGCGGGTCAAGGGTGGAAATGATGCGCCGCTCCGGCCGCACAGCCCTCGTTTCATCAGACAGCTTGAGTCGGCCCGATCCACCGTCATACTGGCCCCACGTTGCGCCTGACCCCCGCCCTGGTTTTCGCCGCGCTGCTGCTTGCCCGCCTGGCCGCCGACCCACCGGCGCATCACCAAGGTAAACATCATCATGGCCATCGCCGTGGTGGTTTTTCTTTTCATCGGAGCCGCCTGCATCATCGGGGCCGACCGGCACGCGGAACCCGTGGGACCGCCGCCCGAAGCCGGTGAGTAAAGTCCTCCGCTTCGCCGGGTTCGGGCCGCATCATCTCGGGCATTGACGCCGCTTTTGACCGTCCGTTTCATGTGGCTTCATGCCGACCAAGTCCGCCACTCCCGCTGTCAAATACAAGCGCATCATCCTGAAGCTGAGCGGCGAGGTATTGCGCGGCCCCGGCCCGGGCACCGAGCCGATCGACGCGGCCACGCTGGAGCGCATGTGCGAACAGGTGAAGGAAATCCACGACCTCGGCGTGCAGGTCTGCGTCGTCATCGGCGGCGGCAACATCTTCCGCGGCCTCCAAGGCGCCAAGCGCGGCGTCGACCGCACCACCGGCGACTACATGGGCATGCTCGCCACCGTCATCAACGGCCTCGCGATCATGGACTGCCTCGAGAAGATGGACGTCAAGACCCGCGTCCAGTCCGCCATCCCGATGAACCAGATCGCCGAGCCGTTCATCATGCGCCGCGCCATGCGCCACCTGGAGAAGAAGCGCGTGGTCATCTTCGTGGCCGGCACCGGCAACCCCTACTTCTCAACCGACACCACCGCCGCCCTCCGCGCCTCCGAGCTGCACACCGACATCATCATCAAGGCCACCAAGGTCGACGGCATCTACGACAAGGACCCCAAGAAGTTCCCCGACGCCGTCAAATACGACGAGATCACCTTCGTCGACGCGCTCCGCCAGCGGCTCAACGTCATGGACTCGACGGCGTTCTCGCTCTGCCTCGACAACAACGTCCCCATCCTCGTCTTCAACCTCGACCAGGACCACGCCATCCGCGACGCCGTCCTCGGCAAGAAAATCGGCACCTTGGTGCATAATTAGCGTTAAGCAATAAGTTGAAAGCTCTAAGCCTTCCCGATCCAGCCACTGATCCTTTTCGTCTTTTTCAACTCTTGCTTATCGCTTAAAGCTTACAGCCTATAGCTTCTCCCCATGTCCCACCCCATCCTCAACGACGCGCAGGCCCGCATGAAAAAGGCCGTGGACCACACGCTCCACGAGTTTTCCACCATCCACACCGGCAAGGCCTCGCCCTCGATGGTGGAGAGCGTGATGGTCGAGGCCTACGGCGGCGCCATGATGCCCCTCAAGCAGTGCGCCGCCATCTCCACGCCCGACGCCCGGCTCATCCAGGTCCAGCCTTGGGACAAGGGCATCATCCGCGCTGTGGAAAAGGCCCTGCAGCAGGCCAATCTCGGCATCAACCCCATCGTGGACGGCGGCCTCATCCGCCTCCCCCTGCCCGATCTCTCCAAGGAGCGCCGCCTCGAATTCGTGAAGATCGCCCACAAGCTCGCCGAGGACGGCCGCGTCAACATCCGCCACGTCCGCCGCGATGCGCATGAGGCCGCCAAGAAGGCCAAGCTGCCCGAGGACGAATCGAAGCGCCTCGAGAAGGATATCCAGGTCGCCACCGACAAGGCGATCAAGGACATCGACACCCACCTCGCCCACAAGGAGAAGGAACTGGTCACGGTGTGATTTGCCTGGGTTTGCGCCTCCCAAAGCCGCCAGCGCAAAAGTGCGGCAAGGCGGCTGGCGCAGAACTTAGGACAAACACCGGGCCCGTAGCAGCGGGCAACGGTGGTCGAGCTCTGCTATTCGATTTTGATTTTCGCCGCCTGCCGCAGGTCAGCTGAAGATGCCCCGGCGGCGATCCGCCATGTGCCCCGCGGCACCGCGAAGTCCTTCTTCTCCACGCTCCAGCGGCGCAGTTCCGTCGCCGGCACGCCGATCGTCACCGTCTTGGTCTCGCCTCGCGCCAGAGTGATTCGCGCAAAACCGCACAACGCCTCGCGCTCCCGGGCCGCCGGCGGGATCGCGTAAATCTGGACCACCTCGTCACCGTCGCGCTTCCCCGTGTTGGTCACGTCCACCGAAACCTTCAGGCCGGCGTCGCCCAGGTGCGTCACACGCAGCTTGGCATACTTGAACTTCGTGTAGCTCAGCCCGTGGCCGAAGGGATAAAGCGGCTTCCCGGAAAAATACCGGTAGGTGCGGCCGGCCATCCGGTAGTCGTCAAACGCCGGCAGATCGGCCGTGGCGCGGTAGAAGGTCACGGGTAGCCGGCCGGCCGGGTTGTATTTTCCCAAAAGCACGTCGGCCACCGCCGTGCCCGCCGCCTGGCCGGGATACCAGGCCTGCACGATGGCGTTCAGGTGCTCGTCCGCCCACGGCATCGCCACGGCGCTGCCGGACATCAGCACGAAGACGATGGGCTTGCCCGTCGCAGAGAGCGCCTGCAGCAACTGCTGCTGCACCGCGGGCAGCTCGATGCGCGTGCGGTCGCCGCCCGCGAAGCCCTCGTAATTGACCACCATCTCCTCGCCCTCGAGCTGCGCCGAGATGCCGCCGACGTAGATGATCGCGTCTGCCGCGCGCGCCGCCTCGACCGCCTTCGCGTGCCCCGCGGCCGCGGCCGGGCCGGCCCATTCGAGTGAAATCATCGCCGGCCCGCCGGCCTGGAAATATTCCAGCTTGATCGGGATGACCGCGTTCCCGGGCAGGGTCCGGGTGATGTTGCGGGTTTTTTCGTCGGGCTCGCCCGCCTGGGCGGGCGACCACGCGTCGATGATCGTCTCGCCGTCGAGCACGAGCCGGAAGCCGCCGCGACCCTTCACCTCCAGCGTGTAGTCGCCGTCGAGGGTTGTGATGAGATTGCCCTGCCAGCGCACCGAGAGATTTTCCGCGGGCGCGCCCTTCGGCAGCTTGTCCGTGGCAAAGTCAAAGCTCACGGGCCGGTCGCGGCGCTGCGCCACCGGCTTGCCCTCCAAGTTGCTGTTCGCGAAATAATCGCCCATCAGCCCGGTGTTTTCCACGAAGCGCAGGCCGGTGCGCGGGATCGGCCGCACCTCCGGCGGCATTTGCGCGTAGTCGGTGCCGTGCACGTAGTCCACCTGCACCTGGTCGCCGAGCGCGGCCTTGAGCCCGGCCAGCACCGTCACCGGCGCCGTCGGCTTCCCGTTGTAATTGCCGAGCAGCGCGGTCACCGAATCGGCATTTGGCCCGATGACGGCCACGCGGCGCAGCTTCTCCGGCTTGAGCGGCAGCATCCCGTCGTTTTTCAGCAGCACGATGGACTTGTGCGCGGCCTCGAGCGCCAGCGCGCCGTGCTCCGACGTGTTGTTCATGGCCGGCGTGATATTGCCGAAGGGCACGCTGCCGGGCGGGTCGAAGAACCCGAGCCGGAACATCGTGCGCAGCAGCGCGCCGAGCCGGTAATCCACCTCGGCCTCCGAGATCAGCCCGCGCCGCACGGCCACGGCGAGCTGCGGGGCGTCGTCGCCGCACCGCACGTTCAGGCCGGCCTTCACCGACATCGCCTCGGCCTCCGCGTCGTCCTTCGCCAGCTTGTAGCTTTCCTTCAAGTCGCGGATCGAGCCGCAATCCGACACGATGTGCCCGTTGAAGCTCCACTGTGCGAGCAGCCGGTAGAGTTCCGCGTTCACCGAGCAGGGCCGGCCGTAGAGCGAGTTGTAGGCCGTCATGACCGTCTCGACATGCCCCTCGCGCACCAGCGCCTCGAACGCCGGCAGGTAGGTCTCATAAAAATCCGCCTCGGGCGGCGCCACGTCGAAATTGTGCCGCAGGGATTCTGGCCCGCTGTGCACCGCGAAATGCTTGGCGCATGCGGCCGCCAGCAGGTAGCGCGGGTCGTCGCCCTGCAGCCCGCGCACAAACGCCACGCCCGTCCGCGCGGTCAGGAACGGATCCTCGCCGTAGGTCTCCTGCCCGCGGCCCCAGCGCGGGTCGCGAAAGATGTTGATGTTGGGCGACCAGAACGTGAGCCCGTAATAACGCATGCCCTCGTTCTTGGTGCCCGCCGCGCCGTTGAACTTCGCGCGCGCCTCCGTGCCGATGACGCCCGCCACCTGCCGCATGAACGGCGTGTCCCACATCGCCGCCAGCCCGATGGCCTGCGGGAACACCGTGGCCTCGCCCGCGCGCGCGACGCCGTGCAGCGCCTCGTTCCACCAGTCGTATTTCGGGATGCCGAGCCGCGGCACGCCGGGCGTCGTGTTGCGCATCTCCGCCGCCTTCTCGTCGAGGGTCATGCGCGACACCAGGTCCTGCACGCGCTTCTCGAGCGGCTGGGCGGGGTCGAGGCAGGGATAAGTGGGGCCGGCCGCGCGGGCGATGACAACAATGGCGGCAAACGCCGCGAGGCAGAGGGCACGGAGGGGTTTCATGCGCCGCCAAGTTGACAGCATCCCCTGCGACGCGGCGAGCCGCAAGTTGCGCTAACTGTTGCATAGCTACTCGGTCTCACGCGAAGTCGCGAAGGACGCGAAAAAGAATGGTATACGGCCCGCAGGGACGCGGGCCCTCCACCCTGGCTGCTTAGCTCCTTCGTGTTTTCTCCTTCCACCTCCCTGCTCCATGCTCCTTTGCCTCGGTTTCGTTCAGCGAGAACCGAGGACAAACACCGGGCGGCCAGCAGGCCGCAACGGTGCAGCTCCAAGCCCTGAGCATGCGAGAGGGCTTGCCCTGAGCCGGTCGAAAGGGCTCCCTCCTAGCTTCCCGTGCCCGACTTCACGCTCCATTCCGAATCCGCCGCCGGCCACGCCGTCATCCCGCCGATCGACTTCCAGCGCGACCTCAACGCGGAGCAATACGCCGCCGTCTCCGCCCCGCCCGGCCCCATGCTCGTGCTCGCCGGGGCCGGGTCAGGCAAGACCCGCACCCTCACCTACCGCGTCGCCTGGCTGCTCTCCAAGGGCGTCCGCCCGCACGAGATCCTCCTCCTCACCTTCACCAACAAGGCCGCCAAGGAAATGCTCCACCGCGTCGAGGACCTCACCGGCATCCCGGGCCACAAGTTCTGGGGCGGCACCTTCCACCACATCGGCCACAAGCTCCTCCGCATGCACGGCGACACCCTCGCCCTCCCGCGCAGCTTCACCATCCTCGACGCCGACGAGGCCGACGGCTTCCTCCGCGACACCGTCGAGGAGTCCGACAAGGTCTTCTTCAAGGACAAGACCCACCCGCGCCCCGGCCCGCTGCACGAGATCATCAGCTTCGTCCGCAACACCCAGCGCCCGTTCGCGGAAACGATCACCCGCTTCTATCCGCAGCACGAGGAGCTGACCGAGCGCATCGCCGGCTTCGCCAAGACCTACCGCGAGCGGAAGCGCAAGCAGTGCGTCGTGGATTACGACGACCTCCTTGAATACTGGCTCGAGCTCCTCCGCGCCGCGCCCGACATCGCCGCGCACCTGTCACAGCGCTTCCGCCACGTCCTCGTGGACGAATACCAGGACACCAACACGCTGCAGTCGCAGATCGTGGACATCATGGGCGCGCACCACAACGTCATGGCCGTCGGCGACGACGCGCAGTGCATCTACACGTGGCGCGGCGCCAACTTCGAGAACATCCTCACCTTCCCCGAGCGCCACCCCGGCACGCAGATCTACCACGTCGAGACCAACTACCGCTCCACGCCGCAAATCCTCGACTTCGCCAACGGCGTCCTCGCCGCCCAGCCCAAGGGCCGGCATTTCGACAAAAAACTCAAGCCCTCCCGCCCCGACGGCGAGCAGCCCTTCCTCGTCCAGACCATGGACTCCCGCGAGCAGGCCGCCTTCGTCTGCCAGCGGCTCAAGGGCCTGCACGACGAGG
>DATFUQ010000070.1:0-2052 GCA_035260745.1 Lacunisphaera sp.
CCCGCCATGATGTCTGGTGCGCGGACGAGTGCTTCCTCACCGGCACCGGCGCCGAGGTCATTCCCGTCGTCAAGCTAGACAGCCGCGTCATCGGCAACGGCAAGCCCGGCCCGGTCACCGGACGCGTGCTGGCCAGTTTCCGCCAGCGGGTGCTCACCGAAGGCACGCGGATTTAGACCCTGCCGGCCCGCGTCCGCGCTTGCGTAAACCGCCGGAACCGGGTATGCCTTGCGCAGGGAAGAAGGGCTTTGCCCGGAGCGATTTGCGTTTCCGGCGCGGGGTGCTATCCTCCCGGCTTAGAAACAATCCATGGCCAACTCCCTCAAGTGCGACATCTGCTCCAAGCCCGCGACCGTCCACCTCACCCAGATCGTCAATAGCAAGATACACAAAGTCGATCTGTGCGAGGCCTGTGCGCAGGCCAAGGGCGTGACCGACCCCAGCGGCTTCTCGCTGGCCGACCTGCTGCTCAAGGCCTCGCTCAACCCCGAGCCCGCCGGCGACGCCCGGTGCGAGTCGTGCGGCTTCACCTCGCAGGATTTCAAGAAGACCGGCCGCTTCGGCTGCCCCTCCTGCTACGATCATTTCGGCGCCATCCTCGAGCCCATGCTTGAGACCATGCACAAGGGCAGTGCGCACACCGGCAAGGTTCCGCAGCGCGCGCTGGCCCGCAAGTCCCTCTACGAGCGCCTCACCCGGCTCGAGACCGACCTCGACTCGGCCATCAAGGCCGAGCGTTACGAGGATGCCGCGCGCTACCGCGATGAAATTTCCCAGGTCCGCTCGACCACCGATCGCAAGCCGGACGCCACATGAAAATCAACGAGCTCATCGAATCGCACTCCGAGCTGACGGACACCGCCGCCAGCAAGAGCGCCGTCGTGCTCATGACGCGCATCCGGCTTGCGCGCAACCTCGCGGGCAAGCCCTTCCCCGGCTGGGCCAAGGAGGCGCAGAAGCGCGAGATCCGCGACCAGTGCATGCAGGCCGTCGCCGCGCTGCCGCAGATGAAGCGCGGGCTTGCCCTGCCGGTCGAGAACCTCGACGAGTTGCAGAAGCAGATCCTCGTCGAGCGCCACCTCATCAGTCGCGAACTCTGCCACGCCAAGGCCGGCGCCGGCATCGTCATCAGCAAGGATCAGTCCTGCGTGGTGATGGTGAACGAGGAGGACCATCTCCGCATCCAGGTCCTGCGCGCCGGGTTCCAGTTCAAGAAAGTCTGGGCGGCCATCAACGCGCTCGACACCGACCTTGAGGAGCACATCGACTACGCCTTCTCGCCCAAGCTCGGCTATCTCTCCGCCTGCCCGACCAACCTCGGCACCGGCATCCGCGCCTCGGCCATGATGCACCTGCCCGCACTCGTCATCTCGAGCCAGATGGAAAAGGTCGTGCGCGCCGTCAACCAGCTCGGCATGGCCGTGCGCGGCCTGTTCGGCGAGGGCTCCGACGCCAGCGGCAGCATTTTCCAGATTTCCAACCAGACCACGCTCGGTGAAAGCGAGGAGGGCATCATCAAGCACCTGCACGGCGTGCTGACCACCATCGTGGACCAGGAGCTGAACGCCCGCGAGAAGCTGCTTGAGACCGACCCGAACAAGCTGTTCGACAAGATCGGCCGCGCCTTCGGCATCCTGCAGAACGGCTACCTGCTGAACTCCGGCGAGGCCATGAACCTGCTCTCGCTCATCCGTCTCGGCATCGACCTCGGCATCTTCGCTGACGGGCAGCGCGCCGTCATCGACCGGCTCTTCATCGAGTGCCAGCCGGGCCACGTGCAACACGCCGCCAAGGGCGCCTTCGAGCCCAGCCAGCGCGACGTCCTCCGCGCCGGGCGGCTGCGGTCTGAATTTGCCAAAGTGGCCCTGCCTGATTTCACTAACGCCGCCCGCTAGGACTTTAACAAACACCACATGGAACCAATGAACAACTTCACGCCGCGCGCCCAGCAGGTGCTCGCGCTGGCCCGCAAGGAAGCCGACCGCTTCCACCACAACTACGTCGGCACCGAGCACCTCCTGCTCGGGCTGATCAAGCTGGGGCAGGGCGTGG
>DATFUQ010000071.1:0-8264 GCA_035260745.1 Lacunisphaera sp.
TCGTCACGCCGCTGCCCGAGACCGACGCCAAGGCCGCCGAACGCGTCGCCGCGTTCTGGACCGCATTCGAGGCCGACGTGGCCAGCATCGAGCCCGACGCGCATGATGAGATTGTCGCGCATATCAGCCACCTGCCGCAGGTGCTCGCCTCCACGCTCTGCGCCTGCCTGAACCGCCACGAGGCCGGCTGGCGCAATTACGCCGGCGGCGGCCTGCGCGACACCACGCGCATCGCCGGCAGCGACCCCAGGCTCTGGAAGACCATCCTCGAGCAGAACCGCGACGAGATCCTCCGCGCCGTGCGCGGTTACCAGGACGAGCTGCACGGCCTCGAGCGCGCCCTCGCCAACCGCGACTGGTTCGAAGTGCAGGCCATCCTCGAGCGCGGCAAGGGCTACCGCGACCAGTTCCGTTTGATTCCGTGAGTTCGTATCCCGACAAACTTCCGATCGTCCCCTTCACCCGGCCGGTGCGCGGCAGTGTCACCCTGCCCGGCTCCAAGAGCATCACCAACCGCGCGCTCATCCTCGCCGCGCTGGGCTCCAAGACTGTCACGCTGCGCAACGCCCTTTTCAGCCGCGACACCGAAATCATGGTCGCCGCGCTCCGCACGCTCGGCTTTAAAATCGAAGCCGACCAAACCGCGCTGACCATCACCATCGAGGGCCGCGGTGGGAAAATCCCCGAGCGCGTGAGCAAGCTCGACGTCGGCAACGCCGGCACGGCCGCGCGATTCCTCACCGCGTTCGTCTGCCTGTGTCCCGACGGGATTTTCTCCTTTGACGGCGACGAGGCCATGCGCCGCCGGCCCATCGGGGCGCTGCTCGATGCGCTCAAGACCCAGGGCGCCGTGGCCAGTGCGCGTCAGTTCCCCTTCACCCTTAAAACGGCCGGGCTGCGTGGCGGTGCGGTGGAACTCGATGCCTCTGAAAGCAGCCAGCTCCTCTCGGCGCTGCTGATGATCGCGCCGCATGCAAGCACGCCGCTCACCGTGAAGCTTAAGGGCGGGACGGTCTCGCGCCCCTTCGTGGAGATGACGGAGCAGATGGTGAAGCAGTTCGCCGCCAAGCCCGCCGATTACGCCATCGAGGGCGACGCCACGGCGGCCAGTTATTTCGCAGCGCTGGCGGCGGTTGCCGGCGGAAAACTGGAGGTCGCCGGGCTGAATCTCGCGGCCGGCGCCCTGCAGGGTGACGCGGAATTCTTCCGGCTCCTGGCGGCGAATAAAGTGATCAATCTTTCTGGTTCGTCGGTCGCCAAGGGCCCGGCACGCAACGGGGTGACGGGCGACTTCAATGATTTCTCGGACACATTCCTCACCCTCGCCGCGCTGGCTCCGCTGCTCGATGGACCGACGAAGATCAATGGCATCGCGCACACGCGCAAGCAGGAGACCGACCGCGTGGCCGGTGCGGCACGCGAACTAAAGAAACTCGGCCAGCACGTCGTGGAGACGGATGACTCGCTGGAGATCCATCCGCGTCCGCTCACGCCCGGCGTCGAGATCGAGACGTATCACGACCACCGTTTCGCCATGAGTTTCGCCATCCTCGGCTGCCACGACCTGCGGAAGAACGGCCGGCCCTGGCTCACGATCAAGGACCCGGCCTGCTGCGCCAAAACCTTCCCGGCATTCTTTGACTTGCTGGAGGACTTGCGTCGCAATTCCACCGTTCAGTGATTCTCCCAGTCATACTCCCCTTCTGTCATCGCGAGCCTCGCGCCAGCGAGGCGTGGCGATCCATCTGGATTGCTTCGTCGCTGCACTCCTCGCAATGACAAGCACCCCGCCCTTCATCATCGTGGCCATCGACGGCGGCGCCGCCTCCGGCAAGTCGTCGTCGTCCAAGATCCTCGCCGACCGTTTCAACCTGCTGCACGTGGACACGGGCTCGTTCTACCGGCACATCACCTACGAGCTCTTGCGCCGCGGCGTGCCGCACACCGATTTGCCGGCGCTGCAAAAGGCCCTGGCCGATTTGAAGTTCACCACCCGGCTCAACGGCCGCTCCGCACAGATGCTCATCGGCGGCCAGCCGGCCGCCAGCGATATCCGCGGGCAGAACGTCAACGACCACGTGTCGCACTACGCCGCCATTCCCGAGGTGCGGCACACCCTGCTCGGCTACCAGCGCGGGCAGGTGGACGTGGCAAAGCAGCACGGCTTCCGCGGCCTGGTGATGGAGGGCCGCGACATCGGCTCGGTGATTTTCCCGCAGGCCGACTTCCGTTTCTTCCTGCATGCCGACCCCGCCGAGCGCGCCAAGCGCCGGGCGAAGGAGGGCCAGCAGGATTCCATCGCCGAGCGCGACCGGCTCGACTCCTCGCGCAAGGCCTCGCCCCTGACCTCGTCGGCCGGCGCCATCGACATCGACTCGACCCACCTGACGCTCGACCAGGTCGTGGAGATGATGGCGGCGCGCATCGCTGAAAAACTCTGATAATTCAGAAACCATGAAGCCGAGATTAACCCTTGTTGAAAGTTTTCCGGGTTTCATGGCTTCTGAATAAATCCCCATGACAAACCACCCCGATCACCTGACGATGACGCCGTTCTACGGCTTCTTTGATTATCTGGCGGCGAATGTCTTTGGCATGTGGTTTCGCGGCGAGGTCGTGGGCACGGAGAATTTCCCCGCGCAGGGTCCGTTCCTCATCGCCTCCAACCACGCCAGCCACTTCGATCCTTTTTTTGTTGGCTGCCAGGTGCCGCGGCAGTTGCGCTTCTTCGCCCGCCGCAGCCTCTGGAACAACCGCTTCATCGCCTGGTGGCTCGACCAGGTGGAAGTCATCCCAGTCGAACGCGACAGTGGCGACATCGGCGCCATCAAGCGCGTGCTGCTGGCCCTCAGGGAAAATCGCGCGGTCATCCTCTTCCCCGAGGGTACGCGCTCGATGGACGGCCACCTGCAAAAGCCGAAGGCCGGCGTCGGGCTGATGGCCTGCAAGACCGGCGTGCCGGTGGTGCCGTGCCGGGTCTACGATTCCTTCGCGGCCTTCGGCAAGGGCTCGGCCGTCCCGCGCTTTGGCACGCCGGTGACGATTGTCTTCGGCCGGCCGATCCCGGCCGGTGACTACGACGATCCGGCCCTGGGCAAGGCGCGCTATGAAATCGCCGCCCAGCGCATCATGGACCGGATCGCCGCGCTGCCGCGGCCGGTCTATGCCGTGATTTGAAGCGCGCTGCGCGTGACCTCGCGCACCTTGGCGCATCCGGCGAGCCCGAGCGTAAGGTCGAACTCGGCGAGCACGTTGCTGATGACTTCCTCGACGCCGTGCTGGCCGGCGATTGCGAGTCCATAGACATAGGGCCGGCCGAGGCACACCGCCGTTGCACCGAGTGCGAGGGCCTTGAACACGTCCGCCCCGCCGCGCACGCCGCTGTCGAAGAGCACCGGGATTTTGCCATTCACCGCCTCGGCGACCGCGGGCAAGGCGTCGAGCGAGCCGATCCCGCCGTCGATCTGCCGGCCGCCGTGATTCGACACGACGAGGCCGTCGATGCCGAGCTCCACGGCCTTCTTCGCATCGTCCGGATGCTGCACGCCCTTGAGCAGCACCGGCAGCTTCGTGTGCTGCCGCAGAAACTTGAGATCATCCCACTGCAGCGATGGCCGCGAGTAAGTCGCGGCAAATCGCTGCACCGCCGCGCGCGGCTCGCCCGACGCGAGATTCTTCAGCAGGCCGCCGGGAAAATTTGCTTTCTGCGCCAGTGCCGTGGCGATGGTCTCCAGATTGAGCGGCGGCCTGGGCGCGTCCCCTGCGTCAAGCGGCTGCGCCAGCTGCGCCCGGAAGACCGGGTCGCTGGTATATTGGGCGATGCCCTGCCCTTGCATGAACGGCAGCGAGCCAAGGTCGAGGTCGCGCGGCCGCCAGCCGAGCATCGTTGTGTCGAGCGTCAGCACGATGGCCGAGCAGCCGCAGGCCTCGGCCCGGCGCACGAACGAGACGACCAACTCATTCGATTTGCTCCAGTAAAGCTGGAACCAATGCGAGGCGTCGCCCATCGCGGCGGCGCAGGTCTCCATCGGCACCGACGCCTGATTGGAAAAAATATACGGCACCTGCATCGCCGCCGCAGCCCGGGCGACCGCAAGGTCGGCCTCCGCGTACACCAGTTCCAGCACGCCAACCGGGCAAAGCAGCAGCGGCGACGGCAGTTTCCGGCCGAACAGTTCAACCGACAGGTCGCGCTTTTCGACATCGCGCAGCACGCGCGGCACGATGTGCCAGCGGTCGAACGCGGCGCGATTGGCGTTCATCGTGGATTCGCGTCCGGCGCCACCCGCGACATAGGCCCAGGCCTCCGCCGACATGGCCGACTGCGCGGCCTTTTCCAATTCGACCTGGGCCACCGGCACTGCGGGCCGATGACCCGCCACGCCGGCCACATAGACGGCGCGCTGGCGTTTCCGGCCGATGTCGGGGTGGTCGCTCACGACGGAGAATCGCGATGATTACCGCAATCCACAGGCCTGCCGGGCCCGGTCCATGGTTTTGGCCGCCACCGCGCGGGCACGGGCGGCGCCGTCCTGCAAAACTTGCTCCACGTAATCGGGCTTGGCGGCCAGCTCGGCGCGCCGGGCGCGGTAGGGCGTGAAGAAATTCCAGTAGTGCTCAAACAGCGCCTTCTTCAGATCGCCATAGCCGAGCCCGCCGGCGCGCAGTTGCTTTTCACTGTCGGTCGCGACGGCAGCGGGGGCGACGAGCTTGAGCAGCTGGATGGCGAGGTTCTTCTCGGCGTCGGGCTTGGGCTCGGCGGGCGTGCGCGAGTCCATGACGAGGCTCATGATTTTTTTGCGCATGGCCTTTTCGTCACCGAAGAGGTCGATGGTGTTGCCGTAGCTTTTGCTCATCTTCTGGCCGTCGAGGCCCGGCACGACCGCCGTGGCCTCGCCGATCTTCGGCTCGGGCACGATGAACGTCTCGCCATAGGTGAGGTTGAACTTGATGGCGATGTCGCGCGTCATCTCGACGTGCTGTTTCTGGTCCCGGCCCACGGGCACGATATTGGTGTCGTAGAGCAGGATGTCGGCGGCCATGAGCACGGGATAGGCGAAGAGGCCGAAGTTGGGCGCGATGCCCTTGGCGGTCTTGTCCTTGAAGCTGTGCGCGCGCTCGAGCAGGCCCATCGGCGTGAGCGTGCCGAGCAGCCAGGTGAGTTCGCAGACCTCGGGCACGTCGCTCTGGCGCCAGAAGACGGCCTTCGCCGGATCCAGTCCGCAGGCGAGCCAGTCGAGGGCGATGCCCCGGGTGTAGGCGCGACGTTCGGTGGCGTCGGTCAGCGACGTCATCGAGTGGTAGTCGGCGATGAAATAATAGGCGTCGTCGCCGGCCTGCAATTCGATGGCCGGGCGCATCGCGCCGAAATAATTGCCGAGGTGCAGGGCGCCGGAGGGCGTGATGCCGGTGAGGACTCTAGGCATTTTCGATTTTGGATTTTCGATTTTGGATTGGCTGGCCTGCATCTCGGCGGATTCTGCGTCGCGAGGGAAGCGCGAATTTGACCAAGTCCCTTTCCCTCACAGCTCAGGCCCGGCGCGGGAGGGTCGTGATCGTCTGCCGCATGCGCGCGATGGTGTCGGCCGGCAGGTAGCCGCCGAAGGCCGTGCAGGGCATGACCAGGGCGCGCGGGCCGAGCAGCGTGCCGGGGTTGAGCACGGCGTTGCAGCCCACCTCGGCATTGTCGCCGAGCGCCGCGCCGAATTTTTTCAGGCCGGTCTTCACCGTTTTGTCGGACAACCGCACCGTCACTTCGCCCCGGTCAAGCCGGAGATTGGAGCAGATGACGCCGGCGCCGAGGTGCGCGCCATTGCCGAGAATGGAGTCGCCCACGTAGTTGAAATGCGGCGCCAGCGCCCCGTCGAGCAGCAGGCAGTTCTTGAACTCGCTCGCGTGGCCCAGCACGCAGCCCTCGCCCGTGATCACGTTACCGCGGATGAAAGCGCCCGGGCGGACCTCGGTGTTCGCCCCGAGGTAAACCGGCCCGATGATCGTGGCACTAGCCGGCAGCTTGACCGAGGGGTGCAGCCAGACCTTGCCCTCGATATGCACCCCGGGCGGAATCTTCGGGCCGGGAGCGCCGGTCTCGACCGTCTCGAGTGCGGCGCTGATTTTCTTCAGCCATTCCCAGGGACTGGCCGGGGCCGGGAAAAACCTGGCGAAACGGGCCAGCGAGGCGGGCAGGGCGAAGAATTCGGAGGCTTTCACGGTGTCTTGGATAACAAAAAAACCGCTGGAAACCAGCGGTTTTCGGAAAATCGCTGGGCCCGCCGGCCCGGCTCCAGGGTGCGGGTGTTGCCATGATACTCGCACCGATGGTGCAACCGGCCTACATGCTGGAGCGTCTCTCCCATCATGAATCGCCTTCTACTGGTCATCCCGGTTGTCCTGATCCTGGGTTCGGCGGGATTCGGGGTCGCCCAGCTCTCTGAGATCAGGAAATTACAGCAAGATCTGGCCGCCCTCGGCCTGGAGCGTACCGCGCTGCAAAAGAGCGTCTGGGACCTGAAGAAACGAAACGGTGAACTGGAAAGCCGCCGCAACCGCGGCAACAACCCGGCCGCGGCCATCGACGGCGAGCGCACCGGCGATCCGGCGGCGGGCCCCGACGGTCCTCCGGGCGGCCCCGGCGGCCAGAACCGTCCCGACGGCGCCAGCCGCTTCGCCAACATTTTCGGCAACCCCCAGGTCCAGCAGCTCATGGCCGTCCAGCAAAAGGCCGCGCTCGATGGCCGTTACGCCTCGCTCTTCAAGAAGCTGAATTTGAGCCCGGCTGATTTGGAAAAATTCAAGAGCCTCCTCGTCGAGAAACAGTCCGCCGTCATGGACGTGATGGCCGCCGCCCGGGCCGAGGGCCTGAACGGGCGGGATAACCGCGACCAGATCCGCCAGTTGGTCCAGGACACGCAGACGGAAATAGACAACACCATCCGCTCGACCCTGGGCGACGCCGGTTTCACCCAATACCAGAATTACGAATCCACCCTGCCGCAGCGCAACGTGGTCGGCCAGCTGGAGCAACGGCTCAGCTACTCCTCCACCCCGCTCACGGACACGCAGTCCGAGCAGCTCGTGCAAATCCTGGCCCAGACTGCGCCGCAGGGCGGCAATGCCGGCGGCGGCGCGACCGCGGGGTTTGTCCAGGCCTTTGCCGGCCGCGGTGGTGCCCTTGCCACCCTGACCGGCGCCAACACCCCCATCACCAACGAGGCCATCACCCAGGCGCAGACCGTGTTGGCCACCCAGCAGATTTCCGCCCTGCAGAGCCTGCAACAGGAGCAGCAGGCCAGCCTCCAACTGATGCAGCAAATGCGGACCAATTTCGGGCAACGCGGCAATAATGCCAATGCCCCCGCCACGGGGACTGGTGCCGCGGGAACGGCCACCACTCCCGCCCGTCCGCCCGGCCCGGGCGGAGGCTGAAGCCCGCGGCCCGGCTGGTTGACGGGATTCAACCGGCGAAACTGGAGTCCGGGCATCGTGCGGCTTGCCAACCGCCGCCAAGCCTATTTCCTTGGAACCGCACGGCCCGCGCCGGCGTCTACTCAGCACCAACCCCGGGATTATGAATTTACGCTCCAAGCAACTCAGGCAGTCATTTCTTCTGGCGGCGGCCCTGGCGATGATGGCGGCCCCGCTTGGCGCCCAGCCGGCCTCGGCCGCCCCCCGGCCGGCGGGCACCGAGGCGACCATCGAGCCGATCAAGCTCAACATGCCGGGCTCCAGCCTCGATGAGGTCCTGGCCCTGCTCGAGCGCTGGACGGGCAAGATCTTGCTGAAGCCGCAAAATCTGCCGGCCGCCTCCCTCTCCCTGGTCATCAAGGATCCGGGTGTCACCAAAGCGGAGGCCATCCAGGCGATCGAGACGCTCCTCAACCTCAACGGCATCGCGATTACTCCGCTGGGCGAACGCTTCCTGAAGATCACGCCGCTCAACACCGTCAAGTCCGAGGCGCCGGAGTTCATCGAGAGCTCCACGCTCGACCTCCCGTCGAGCGGCCGCACCGTCAGCAAGCTCTTCGTCCTGCAGTTTCTCCGTGTCGGTGAATTCATGCCGCAGATCGCCGGCCTGCTCAATCCCGCCGCCGGCAGCCCGCCGCTGGTCTTCGACAAGGCCAATGCCGCCCTCATCACCGACTCCGTCAGCAACCTGCAGCGCGTCGAGACCCTGGTCGCCCGCCTGGACCAGCCCGCGCTCGCCGGCCTGACGCCCAAGTTCTACACGCTGCAGAACGCCCGGGCCAGCGATGTCGTCAACAAGC
>DATFUQ010000072.1:0-5298 GCA_035260745.1 Lacunisphaera sp.
CTGTGGTTCTGGGTGGCGTTTGAGCGGGCGGTGTCCGGACGCAACAAGCGCTGGCTCGCGCTGGCGATCGTTGCGGGAACCGGCGCGGGGCTGGTCAAGGTGACCACCTTCATGCTCTATCTGCTGCCGGCCGGCTGGTGGGCGGCGACCCGGTTGTGGGCCGCACGCAAGACGGGTTGGAAGACCGAGCTGGCCTGGATGGCCGGTGGGGTGGCGGTGCCGTTTGCCGCGACGCTGTGGTGGCTGCATTTCGCGGATGCCACCAAGACGCTGAACCCGCTGGGTGTCGCCTTCACTTCGACTGGTCTCCGGGATTTCAATCTTGGCACCAACGCGACGAGGTTTTCGCCGGAGATTTGGGCCATGAAGGCCCGGATCGTGTGCGACGAGCTGACCTGGCTTCCGGTCCTGCTGCTCTGCGGATTGTTGGTGCTGCTGGTGGGCCGGTCGCGTTGGCGGGAAATCGCCGCCTGCCTCGTGAGCTTCGGGGCGGTACTGTGCCTCTTTCCGGTCCTCTATGCCTATCACGACTATTACTATGCCGCGAACACCGTGTTGTTGCTGGTGGCAATGGGGCTCGCGCTGGTTGCCCTGGCGGAATCAAGTCTGGCGCGCTGGATTGTGATTTTGACCACGTGCCTGGTGCTGGGCGGTCAAATCTGGCACTATGCCGGGCGGTATTATCCCGCCCAGAGTGCGATCAGTCCGGGCGGCGATGGATTGACGCGCTCCCTGCAGGTCCTGACCAACCCGCGTGACGTCATCATCGTGCTGGGGCAGGACTGGAATTCGATGACTCCCTATTACGCCCAGCGGCGGGGAGTGATGTTCCGCGATGACATCGCGCGGGATGCCGGCCGGGTGGAGCGGGTGCTCGCCAATCTCGACGGCGAAACGATCGGGGCCCTTGTGATCGTCGGGCGGCCCGACGGACGCCAGTGGTTGATCGACCAGGCGTCGCATCGCGGCCTCGCCCGGGAGCCGCTCTATGTCTGGCACGACGCGCAGGTCTACCTGCCGCAGGCGCGCCGGACCGAATTGCTGTATGCCCTGCTCGATAATAATTTTCACGAAGTCAGGCTGGCCCCCGGGGTGGAGATCCCGCGGGACAACGTGGCGAACAAATGGTGCGAGCTGGCCGCCTTGCCCCGCTGGCAACGGGCGCCGTTTGAGTTCATGCAGCCGGCGCCGGTCCGTTTTTTTGCCACCTTTGGCCCGAACCTGGACGGGTCCGGCGGCCAGCCCAAGTATGGCGCTCATCCGGTCACACGGCTGGTCTTTGCCCTTTCCGCCGGCCTGCACACCTTGCGCAGCACGCTGCAAATGTCCGCGGAGGCCTACCGGCAGGATTTGCGCGATTCCGATGTCACCGACGGCGTGGAGGTGAGCCTGTTTGCGCTGGGCGCCAACGGGGAAAGATCCCTGCTCGCCACCCGGTATTTTGATCCGCGGCATAATCGGGAGGACCGGGGCAGCCAGCGCCCGCTGGAGTTCAAGTTCACCCTGCCGGCGGCCGGGGAGGTCGAGTTGTTTTTTGGCCCGGGGCCCGCGGGCCGCGACACGCGCGATTGGATTGTCCTCGGCGCGCTCAAGATCGACTGAAGCTGCTCAGCGGATGTCGATGGCGGCCCAATAGGCCCAGTCGTTGGTCGGATTGTTGGCCGGTCCGTTGCCGAGCCGGAAAATCAGGTCGCCGGTGAAAGGCTGGGGCAGGTCGAGCGTGAGGGTTTGCGGGCCGCGGTCGGCGGGAATCTTGGCGGGGTCGAGCACCCGGCGGTAAAGCGCGTGCTTCAAGCCGTCCGGGGTCGTGAAAAAAATCTCGATCGTGATCCCGTCGGTCACCGCTTCCCGGCCGGCGGCGAAGGCGGCATCAGGCAGGCCGGCCACGGCGCGGACGCTGCGCGCACCGGCGGCGGGGCGGAACACGAGTTCCGAGGGGGCGTGGGCATTGAGAATGCGGCGGCCGTCGAGCTCGGCGGAACTCACCCCATACTTGCTGCGCACCCCGACCGGGGCCGGATGGAAGATCGAGAGGTCAAGGCCGGTCAGGATTCCGGGCGTGAACGCGGAGGAAAAGGCATCGTCCGCGGGCAGCGCGAGCAGTTGCACCGCGGCCGGAGGGTGGGCCGCCAGTTTCGCCACCACGCCCGGGTCGATGGATTCCGGCAGGTAGAGCTCGTCACTACCGCTGCGGGCGGCGGGAGAGGGCGACAGCCCGAAGCGGCCGGCGCGTTCGCGGATGAAGTCGGGCCGGGCGCGGAGTTTGTCGCCATGGATCACCATGGCGGCGATGCGGCGGGGCGGCAGACGCGCCAGCACCTGTTCCAGCACCGCCGTTTCGTTCTCGCGCTCCCCGGGCACCATCAATGCCCGGCGCTGGAAATAATACGGCAGCAGGGGATCCCAGTCGGCGCCGTAGATGAGCACGACCCCGTCGGCCGGCACGGCGTCGCGGATGATCGCGGCCAGTTCGGGTGGCGGCGGGGCGGGGTTGCGGTGGTGGGAGTAATAGCCCCGGTAGAACGCGTGGTACTGGCCGGCAAGCATCAGCCCGAGCGCCAGCCAGTTGGCGCCGCGCGGCAGGCGCGGATCGTCCCAGACCGCCGCGAGCAACAGCCCGGCGGCGGTGACGAGCAGCAGCGCGTTGGCGGTGTAATAGTAGTCGTGGATGTGGTAGAGATTGGCGAAGACCAGCGGGCCGGACGCAAAGCCGAGCGCGCTGACCAGCGCGATCCACCTGACCCGGGCCGGCGCGAAGACCGCGCAAAACAGGGCGACCATGATGGCGCCCTCGGCGAAGAGATAGCGCACGATGTTTTCCTGGAGATGGATCCAGAAGGACCAGTCCAGCCGCAGGGACCAGGGGCCGAAATTCCAGGCCCGCAGCTCCCGCGCGGTGAGGAATCCGGTGAACGGGTTAGAGTCCTTGATCGCGTCGCTGTGCCGCGTCCACCACCAGGCCAGGCCGAGGGAGACGGCGGCGGGGAGGAGAGAAACGAGCAGGCAGCGCGCCAGCCCCGCCAGCCTGGCCGGAGCGGTGCGCACGGTGCGCCAGGCGGAGACGGCCAGTGCCACCGCCGGCAACCCGAACACCAGAAAAGTGGTGATCTTGGTGAGCGCGGCGAGCGTGGCCATCAGGGTGGTGGCGGCGATCCAGCCCCAATGCGGACTTTCCAGGGCGCGGCGGTAGAGCGCGAGAAACCACACCGCGAAGCACAGGGCGGTGGTTTCAATCATGAAGGTCCGCGCATAGAAAAGGTAAACCGGCGAAGAGAGAACCAGGGCGAGCACGACGAGCCGGCGCGAGGGCGGCAGGCCGGCGAGGCTGAGCAGATCGTAAAGGGCGGGCAGGCCGGCGAACAGGAAGATGATCCCGATCAGGCGGCCGGTCTGCTCCAGGGGCAGGCCGGTGAGGTGGTGAACCGCGGCGACCATGACCTGATACGTGGGAAATTCCATCGGCACGGACCAGGGCGGACCGAACAGCGGAGTCGGGTAGTCCAATTGCCAGCCTCCTTGCGCGATCCAATAAGTGCTGAGCGCGGTCTGCAGCTGCCGGAATTCATACCGGTCCAGCAGCGAGGCGTGCCAGGAGAGGGTGAGCAACCCGATCGCCAGCAGGGCGACCAGCCCGAACATCACAACCAGTGCCCGGGCGGAATTTGAGGTGTTGGGGCTATGCTCGGACATGGCTTGGTCAGGAAAATTTCGTGTTCGGGTGTGTCATCGCGAGTCCGACGAAGGAGGGCGTGGCGATCCATCTGGATGGATTGCCTCGTCGCTGCGCTCCTCGCAATGACAAGCGTGAAAGGTGACAGCTGGGTGGGTGGTGGCGGGATAACACATGCTCAATGTCCGGGGTGGCCGGCGGTGGAACGCCGGATGCCTTCATCGAGGGTGACCAGCGGCCGCCAGCCGGTCGCGTCGCGCAGGCGGCGGTTGTCGAGCCGGCTGTCCTGCACGTCCCAGGCGGGCGCCGGCGTGGTGGTGGTGGTGGAAATTTTCCGCCCGGTGTGCTTTTCGACCAGGGCGATGATTTCATGCACGCTGTGGGATTCCCCGGCGCTGAGATTGAAAACACCGGTGAGCCGGCGCGTGACCACCTCGTTCAACGCGGAGAGGAAATCCGTGTAATGGAGAAAATCCTTCCGGGCGTGGCCGTCCCCCCAGAGCGTGAGCGGCCGGCCCTCCGCCGCGCAACGGATGGCGTGCGGGACGATGCCCTGCCCGCGGCCGCTCGGCACGGAATAGCCGTAGGGATTGGAGATGCGCAGAATGGTGCAGGGCAGGCCGTCGCGCGCGGCGGCCTGTTCGATCATCTCCTCGGCGGCGACCTTGGCCCGGCCGTATGAACCGATGGGGTGGCGGGGATCGGTCTCAGTGCTGGGGTGACCCGGCGCGTTGCCATACACCGTGCCGCCGGAGGAGAAAAAAATAAAATGGGGCCGTCGCTCCGCCGGTCGCGCCGCACAGGCTTGCAGCAGTTTTTCCAACAGCGGCAGATCGTGCTTTTGTCCGGCATCCAGGTCTTGTTCCGCGGAGGCGGGCAGGGTGCTCCACGCGAGATGCAGCAGCAAGTCGGCGTCGGCCAGGGTGGCGGGGGCGGTCAGTCCCGCCAGGTTGCGAAATCCCTCCCCGGGGTTGCGGGAGAAACGGGTGACGTCGTGCGTGCGGAAATGATCCGCGACGAGCGCCGCCAGGCGCCCCCGACCGCCGGTGACGAAAATACGTTTCGGCGGGAAACCAGTCATGGCATGGTCAGGCGCGGCGGGCGTTTTCACGGGGACAGCGCGTGATCCTCAGGTGAATTTGAGTTTGCGGGCAGCGAAGAGCACCATGCGCAGCAGCAGCCAGCCGTGACTCCAGCGCTGGATATTGGTGGTGCCGTAGGTGCGCTCCTTGTAGCGGATCGGCACATCGGCGATCTTCAGGTTGAGTTTGGCGGCGCCAAAGAGCAGGTCGAAATCACCAAACGGATCAAAATCGCCGAAATAAGCGCGGTTGGCCGCGATCTGCTGGTAGTGCGCGCGGCTGAGCACCTTGGTGCCGCAGAGAGTGTCCTTGACGGACTGGCCGAGCAGCCAGGTGAAGATGATCCCAAAGGCCTTGTTCGCGCAGAGATTGAGAAACTGCATGGCCTGCTCGTCCATGGGATATACCAGGCGCACGCCGTTGGCGAACTCGGCCCGGCCGCTGGCGAGGACGTCATAAAATTTCGGCAGCTCCTCGGGCGGCATGGTGAGGTCGGCGTCGAGGATCATGAGGATGTCACCGGTGGCGGCGGCGAAGCCCAGGCGC
>DATFUQ010000073.1:0-5172 GCA_035260745.1 Lacunisphaera sp.
AGTCTGGTTGGGGTTATTGGGTTGGGAAAGCGCCGCGGGGTCAGCCCGGGCTGGATGAAAAAGAGGCGTCAACGCGGTGGATTTTTCCACAGAGCAGAAATACGGCTCCCACCCCCAGCGGCACGAGGGCGGTGCCCAGCAAAAAGACGGGGACATAGCTCGTCCGGCTGAGCACGGGCACGAGCCAGGTGCTGAACACCAGCACGCCAAAGACCGCGCTCATGCCGCCGATGCCGGCGACCGTGCCCACGGATTTGCCCGAGAAGCAGTCGCTGGGCAGGGTCTGGATATTATTGATCATCACTTGAAATCCGGCAAGCACGACGGCCATGGCCAGGACCGCCCGCAATGGGGTGGCGGCAAAGGCCGCGATGATGAAACCCGGCAGCGTGAGCGCGCCACCGGCGAGAATCGCGCACTTGCGCGCCCGATCCACGGACCAGCCGCGGTCGATCCAATATCCGGAGATCCAGCCCCCGCAAAGACTGCCCGCGATGGCGCCGAGATACGGCACCCACGCAAACATCCCGATGGCCTTGACATCGAAACCAAAGCGGTCGGTGAGATAGATCGGCAGCCAGTTCACGAAAAGCCACCAGATCGGATCGAGAAAAAAACGGGCCAGGACCAGCGCCCAGGCCGGGCGGAAACCAAACACCTGGCGCCAGGTCAGCGCCGGAGCATCATGGCCGGCCGGGTCGGGCGTCAGTGCCGCCGGATCGCCCAGAATATGGGCGCGCTCCGCCGGCGAAACCCAGGGATGCTGGTCCGGAGTGGCCCGCGCTAGAATCCACCAGGGAATAATCCACAACATGCCCAAGCCGCCGACGACCACAAAAGTCGCCCGCCAGCCAAGCAGGCCAAAGCATTGCGCGATCAAGGGCGCGGAGATCACGGCTCCGAGTGAAGCGCCGGCGTTGAAGATTCCCTGGGCCAAAGCCCGCTCCTGGCGGGGAAACCACTCGGCCGCCGCCTTGGTTGCCCCCGGCCAGTTGCCCGCCTCGCTCAGCCCGAGCAAACCCCGCATGCCCGCCAGCCCCGCGAAACTGCGTACCAGGCCATGGCCGGCGCACGCCACCGACCACACTGCCACCGACAGGACAAAACCAAGCCGCGTGCCCACCCAGTCGAAAATGCGGCCGGAGATGGCCTGACCCAGCGCATACAGAATCATGAACGCCGACACGATCGACGCGTAGGACTCCTTGGTCAGCTGGGTGTCCCGGGCGATCGCCGGCCACATCACCGCAAGCGAGCTGCGGTCAATGTAGTTGATCACGGTGGCGACCGCAATCAACCCGATGATCCACCAGCGGAGCTGACTGTGATTGGACATGGGGTGGGAGAATATTCCGGAACGAGGACGCTACCGGCCGGGAACGGTTTTCCCGCCTGTGGCGGTAGTCGCGACAGGAATAAAATCCTCGCGCATCGGCGTGAATACATCGACCAGGACCGAATCCTCCAGGGCCTCGACGCCGTGCACGACATCGGCCGGGATGTAATAGAAATCGCCTCCCCGCAGGAGGCGGCTCTCGTTCCCGATGTGGACGGTGAAGGCCCCGGATTGAACGTAGGTGACCTGGGTGTGGGGATGGGAATGCAGCGCGCCGACGGAGTGCCGCTTGAATTCGACATAGACGCACATGAGGTTCTCCCCATAGGCCATGATTTTGCGGCGGATGCCCCCGCCCCGGTCCTCCCAGGCAATCCGGGCGAATTCCACGAAAAGTTGTGCTTTTTGAACGAACATAAAGATTCCCGGGTTATTTCCGCCGCAGCGCGGCGTTGCCGTCCCAGGCGAAGACCTCCCTATCCGCTTCGATACGATGGTGGCCACCCTGTCCCGCCGGCCGGTTGGAGATGAGCAAGGTCCAGTCGAGGCCGCCTTCGCCCGTGACCCTGACCACCGTGCCCTCATCGGTGGCTGCGGCCACCCGCACGTCCCGGATCGACGGGAAGCCACCAGCGGTGAATTCCCGCGTGCCATCCCATACGCCATGCGGCTCGATCACACTCGCAAACACGCGGGACGCCGCCCGCGCATGCAAAATGAGGGCCGGTTCATGGCGCAGATTGAAATCCGGATCGTTGGCGCCGATTCGCACGAATGAGATCCGCGTCTGCGGATCAGCCGCCGTGCAGAGGGAGTAATACCTGTTCCCATTCATCCACGTGAACTGAATCGCTCCCTGCGCAGCGCCCTCAGCCTCAAGCCAGAGGTGCTCGTAGCCAGCGCTTTTCCCCAGCGGCCGCTGTTCGCCCGCGTGAAGCGTGAGCGCCACATTGGTTTTCAGGAAGTGCCCTTGGTAATAAAACGGCAGGTCGTAGTCATGCGCCTCGGCGGCCACGAGCCGGAATACGTCCACGACCACCGGGAACTCGAGCCGCGGATCGCGCACCATCGCCACCGTGCGCTGCATCGCCACCCCGGGCACGGCGGTGACATCGCGGGCACTGACGACTTGGAAGTCCGGATCGCCGGCATCAAAGAAATGCCGCTCCGAATGCTGGTTTTCGGCCCGGTCGTAGGACCCTTGGTAGTGGGAACGGCGGTCCACGATCACCGTGTTATGGGCGATGGTCTGCTTCGCGAACGACTTGTTTTCCGGCAAATATCGGCCGCCAAATTTCTGCTCCACGTTGAGGAAGCGCGCTGAGCCATAGTCGGAGATGATCTCCCGCCCCTGGTCATAATAGAGCAGCATCAGCTTGTCATAGTGCCCGTGCTCCATGCCGAAGGCGGTGTATTTCAACAGCGCCAGCGACTCGGCCGGGCCCTTGCCCTGACGCAGAATGCCCAGCCCGCCCGTCCTGCCCTCGGGACCGTCCGAAAACTCAATGCTCTTGTAGCCAAACGGTGGCGGGTTGGGCGTGGTCCCAAGCGCGCGCGCCACCTCGAGGCCCGCCGGACTGAGCGCAACGCTTTGCTGGCGCCGGACGATCGAAAGCAAACGGGGATCGCGGCCATAACGCACATAGGCGAGATCGACGGCGAGCACGACCTCGGGTGAGAGATATGTCTTCTCCTTCAGCGCATCGTTGATGGGAATGAATTCGCCGTTGATATACGTCTGCTGCAAAAGCGCCTGGAGCGCCTTGCCCAGGACGCCATCGCGCCGTTCAAACACTTTCAACTCAGGCTGGTTGTTCTGGATCACCTGGGCAAAAAGGTAGAACGGCATCAGGGCATAACGCGCGTAATACGGACCCTCGCAGTAGTAGCCATCAGGGGAAAACAGTCCGTCCAGCTGTTTGAAATAGCCACCGGCTCCGTCCAGTTTCGTTCCATACAGGGCCTTCTTCACCAGGGCGGCGTCGCCCATGGCGTAGCCGGCCATCCCGACCGCGGTTGCCGCCCAGGTCCCGTGATTGTGAATGCGATCCAGCTCCGCCGTGCGCTCGTCCGCGAGGAAATGGGCCATCGGCCGGAAGATGCTGGCCTCAAACCGGACCCGGTCCTCCGGCGTCAGCGTCTCGTAGATGCAGTCGTAGGCCTGGCTGGCATGCACCAGCCAGACGGTCTCGTTCAGGCTTTGATGAAACAGCCGGCCCGGCGAGGAACTGGTGGCGGCGGGATGGTTGCCCAGCGTCGGGTAAAGCACGGCGTATTTCTCGAGCATCGCCCGCACGAATTCCGCATACCGCTTCTCCCCGGTGATCTGATAGAGGAATCCCGCGAGCTGCATCTCCGTGTAGTTCTGCTTGTGGCGCTCATGGGTGAAGCCGGCGGCGTCCGCCGGCACAGGCACGACCATCGGCGCGGCCAGGGCCCGCCCGACTGTCTCCCGCGCCTCGGCCAGTTCCGCGTCGAACAACGGCGCGTGCCCGAGACTGGCGCGCATGGTCTGAACTTCCGCCGGGGTGAGGAGCAGGCAGGGATGCCCCGCCGGTCGGCCGGTCTCGGCCACGCCGGCCTGGCCCAACGCGGCCGCCAGGCAGTTCACGGCCAGGCGCAAAGCGATTCTCCTGATGAAGGGGCCGGGACTCATGCGAAAAAGATGCCGCCGTTGATCTCGATCGACTCGCCGTTGATGAATGAGGCTCGCGCCGTTGCCAGGTAGGCGGCGGCGTCCGCTACTTCCTCGGCGCGGCCTTCGCGCCCGAGGGGCGTCATCGCGGCAACCCGCTGGCGCACCTCCGTCTTGGTGAAGGTATCGTGGAATTTAGTGGCGATCATGCCGGGAGCGATCGCGTTCACCCGAATCCGTCGCGGCGCCAGTTCCTTGGCGAGGGCACGGGTGAAGTTCGTCACGCCCGCTTTGGCGGCGGCATACGCACTCGCCCCGGCCCCGCCGCCATCGCGGGCGGCCTGCGAGGAAAAATTCACGATCGTCCCTCCGTCCGGCATGTGCGGCAGGACCGCCTTGGTGACCAGAAAGACGCTCTTGAGGTTCAGGGCGATGACCTCGTCCCAGAATTGCCCGTCCATTTCCGCCACGGTTTTCCGCGCCACCAAACCGCCCGCGACGTTGAGCAGAATGTCGATGCGTCCGCCGCCGGCATTTTTTGCCGCGTCAACCATCCGCGCAAGGTCCGCCGCAACGAGAACATCTCCTTGCGCCAGCAAACCGCGCCCGCCGTTTCCCTCGATCATCCGGAGCGTCTCTTCCGCTTCGGCGCGACGCGCCCGGTAGTTGATGACCACGGTGGCGCCAAGTTCGGCAAGACGGATTGAGACTGCGCGACCAATGTCGCGTGCGCCTCCGGTGACAAGGGCCAGTTTTCCTGCGAGTTCTGACATACTGGTGGGGTTTAAGGGATCGGGGCGGATTTGTAGATCCAACTGCCTTATTGACGTTAATTGAGATCGCATTTGAGGTTTGTCAAACGTTTTAGTATATCGTTTGACCTGATGCGCGATTTCCTTCTAAATTACTCAATCGTGATGAGCGAGAACGTCGCTTTGCAGTGCATGCCGTTGATGAATAGCGGCCTATCCGCTATGACTAAAGCGCATCACAAACAGTCCTCCCCCTCCCCTCGTGAAAATAGCCCTATCTCTTACGCAAAGATGCAGGGCGCGGTCGAACCACGCAGAATCAATTGCGGCGTTAAAGTAAGATTCACCGCCGGCTCCTGGTTTTTCCCTTCCATCCGGCTGATGAGCAAATTTACCGCCGCATGCATCAGTTCCTCCAGCGGCTGCCGCACCGTGCTGATTGGCGGGGT
>DATFUQ010000074.1:0-8407 GCA_035260745.1 Lacunisphaera sp.
TTTCCTATTCGCCCGCCCCGTCCTCCGGTCACGCCGTGCCGACGCGCCCGGGCTCGGCCGCCGCCGTGGCCATCACGCCCCCGAAGCCCACGGCCGACGTCGCGCCCGTCTCCACCTACACGGTGGTCAAGGGTGACAGCATGTGGAGCATTGCGAAGAGAAACAATCTGACCGTCGCCGAACTCGCCAAGGCCAACAACCTCGGGGTCGGCGCCACGCTGCAACCGGGCAAGAAACTCATCATCCCCGGCAAGGTGGTCGCGCCGAAGGACCTCTCCACCGCCGCGCCGTCGGGCAAGACTTCCGCCGCCGACAAGGCCGCGGCCGCCCCGGCCCGCGCCGGCGGTGAGGCGGTAAAGCACACCGTGCAGGTCGGCGAGAGCCTCGGCATCATCGCGAAGAAATACCAGGTGACCGTCGGCGAACTCGCGGCCGCCAACAGCATCACCGATCCGTCCAAGGTCCGCGCCGGCCAGCAGCTCGTCATTCCGGGCTTCAAGGCGGTCAGCGGCAAGGGCACCACCACCGCGGTGCCGGCCAAGTCCGCCGGTGCCGAGCCCACGGTGACCGTGCCCCATTTTGAGATCACTCCTCCGCCGCCCGGGCAGGACCTCGATTCCGGCCTGAAGGGCGCCGGCACCGCGGTGCCGACCATCAAGGTGGAGGAGCCCAAGCCCGATCAGCCGCCCAAGAAATAAGCCACCACCATGGTGAGTTTGCCGAGCGCCGCCGTTCCCCGCCGACCTCTCACGATCACTCCCGCGAGCGTCATCCTGATCTGCGTCGCGGCGCTGCTGTCGATCGGCCTGGCCGTGCTGTTCAGCGCGAGCTCGCCCATCAAGGGCGGGCCCTACGCCTACCTCTACAAGCAGTTCATCTTCCTCGCGCTGGCCATCGGCGCCGGCTGGCTCGTCGCCATCGCCGACCTGGAACAGTTGCGCCGGTTTGCCTGGGTGGCCGCGACCGTGGTGCTGGTCGGCCTTGTGCTGGTGTTGTTCACCACGCCGATCAACGGCAGCCGCCGCTGGCTCGGTTTCGGCGGCGTGCGGCTGCAGGTGTCGGAGTTCGCCAAGCTCGCGCTGGTCTTCTCGCTGGCGCACTACCTCGCGGTCAACCAGAGCAAGCTGCATGATTTCTGGCGCGGCTTCGTGCTGCCGCTGGCGTGGATCGGGCTCTTTACCCTGCTCGTGCTGGTGGAGTGGGACTTCGGCGCGGCGCTGCTGCTCGGCACCATCGGCGTGCTCCTGCTTTTCCTCGCCGGCGCGCGGCTGAAATTCCTGTTGCCCTCCATCGGCGTGGCGCTGCTGGGCTTCGGCCTGCTCGTGCTGCAAAATCCCGTGCGGCTCCAGCGCCTGCTCTCGTTCCTCGATCCCGAGGCCAACCGGCAGGGCGCCGGCTACCAGCCGTGGCAGGCCCTCCTGGCGTTCGCCGCCGGCGGCGTGAACGGCGTCGGGCTCGGCAACGGCCGCCAGCAAAACGCCTTCCTGCCCGAGGCGCACACCGACTACATCTTCGCCATCATGGGCGAGGAGATGGGGCTGATCTTCACCCTGCTCACCGTCGCGCTGTTCGTGACCATCTTCGTCGCGGGCCTGATGCACGTGCGCCGCGCGCCGAACCTGTTCCAGTTCCTCCTCGTGACCGGCTGCGTGCTGCTCATCACGCTCCAGGCCATCGTCAACCTCGGCGTCGTCACCAGCCTGCTGCCCTCCAAGGGCATGTCGCTGCCCTTCATCAGCGCCGGCGGCTCGAACCTGCTGCTGATGGGCCTGCTCGTCGGCATCATCATCAACACCCAGCGCGCCTGGGAGCGGCCCAAGCCGCTCGTCCGCCGGCGCGCGCTCACGGAGGTCCTGGCGTGAGAACTCCATCGACATGCCGAGTAACCTGGTGGAGCAGCTTGCCACCCGGCGCAAGTGAGGTGGGCCGATGAAAAACAAATTCGTCATCGCCTGCGGCGGCACCGGCGGCCACCTCTCGCCCGGCATCGCGCTGGCCGAGGCGCTGATCGCGCGCGGCCACAGCGCAACCCTGTTCATCAGCCACAAGAAGGTGGACATGCGTCTCCTTGAAAAATACCGGCACCTCGCCGCCGAGCGCGTGCCGAGCGCGCCGTTCGGCTGGCGGCCGGATGTGCACCTGCGCTTCCACTGGCGGCAGACCCAGGGTCTGCTCTTCAGCCTCCGGTTCATGCGCGCGCTCAAACCCGACGCCATCATCGGTTTCGGCGGCTTCACCAACGCCGGCGTCGTCATGGCCGGCCGCCTGCTCGGCGTGCCCGTTGCGCTGCACGAGGCCAACCGCATTCCGGGTCGCGCGGTGCGCGTGCTCTCGCGCGTGGCCCGGCGACTTTACCTGCCGCCCGGCGTGCGGCTGCCCGGCATCCGCGGCGTCATGGTCCGCCACACCGGCCTGCCGGTGCGCACCGAGGTCGAACGCCTGCCGCGCGCCGAGGCCCGGGCGCAGCTCGGGATCGATCCCGCCCAGAAGTTGCTGGTCGTCATTGGTGGCAGCCAGGGCTCCGGCCCGCTCAATACCTGGGTCGAGGAAAATCTGACGACGCTCGCGCACGAGGGCATCCAGGTTTACTGCGTCACCGGCCTCGGCAAGGGCACCGCGGGCGTGCGCGAGCTGCACAACCGGAGCGGCCAGGTCGTCCGCGCTTGGTTCGAGGCTTTCTCCGACCGCGTGGGCGTGCTGCTGTCCGCCGCCGACCTCGTGCTCAGCCGTGCCGGCGCCGGCACGCTGGCCGAACTTGTGCACTGCGAGGCCCCCGCGATCCTCATTCCTTACCCGCACGCTGCTGACAACCACCAGTGGGCCAACGCCACCTATTTCGAGCAGCAGGGCGGCGGCGTGGTCGTCGCCGAGTCCACGCTGTTCGGCCTGCGCCAGGAGGTGCTCGACGTTATCTTCAACGACTGGCTGTTGAATAAATTCCGCACGAACCTGCACCGCATGGCACAGGAGAACACGATTGACACCATTGTGCAGGACCTCGAGGAACTCGCGGCCGGCACGCCACCGACCCGGCGCCTGCGGCACACGCCCGCGCCCTCGACTCCATGAGCGCCCGGTCCAAAGTCTTCGGTCAGGACCTCACCCGGGTGCACCTGCTCGGCGCGGGCGGCATGGGCATGGCGCCGCTCGGGCTTTATCTCGCGCAATCCGGCTTCCGCGTCAGCGGCGAGGACGACGGCTGGAATTACCAGGTGCGCGGCCTGCTTGAATCCGCCGGGGTCGCGCTCACCGCTCCCGGCGGCTTGCCGGACGACGTGGAGCTCGTCGTTCACTCGTCGGCCATTGCGCCGGCCCATCCCTCGCGCCGCCGCGCGACGGCCCGCGGCCTGCCCCAGGTGCGCCGCGGCGAGATGCTGGCCGAGGTGGTGAAGGGCAAGAAGCTCGTCGCGATTGTCGGCTCGCACGGCAAGACGACCACCACGGCGATGCTCATCACCGCGTTGCACCGCGCCAATTTTTCCTGCGGCTGGATCCTCGGCGGACTTTTTCAGGACGACGTGCTGCCTCCGGCCAGGGCGGATGCCGGCGAGTGGGTGATGGCCGAAGTGGATGAGAGCGACGGCACGATCGACGGCTTCGCGCCGGAAATGACGCTGGCGGTCAACCTCGACTGGGATCACGCCGACCACTACGCGAAGCTCGCCGACATGGAGGCCGCCTTCGCCGCGCTGCTCGCGCGCACCAAGGGTGCCGTGTTTATCAGCGACGCCTGCACGATTTCCGCGCGGATTGCCTCCCGCGGCGGCCTGACGGCACCGGTCTTCACCTTTGGCCGGACCGGGGATTACCAGTATCACATCATCGAGGATCACCTCACCGGGCAGTGGCTTGATCTGAGCGGGAGATTTTCCGTCAAGGCGGCGCAGGTTCGCATGCACGGTGAATTCAACGCCGCCAACGCCACGGCCGCTCTCGCGGTGGCCCATCACCTGGGCGCGAAAATTGAGGCGGCATCGCTGGGTGGCTTCCCCGGCGTTCGCCGCCGCCAGACCGTGCTCCATTCGTCCGCCACGACGTTGGTGGTGGAGGATTACGCCCATCATCCGGCCGAAATCCGCGCATTGCTCGGCAGCCTGCGCGTCCGTGGTTTGAAGCCTGAGGGCCGTTTGGTCGTGGTCTTCCAGCCGCATCGCTTCACCCGCACCGCGCAGTTCAAGGCGGAGTTTGCCGCCGCGCTCGCCGGGGCCGACAGCCTTTTCCTGATGGACGTCTATGCGGCGAGCGAATCGCCGGTCGCGGGCGGCACGACGGCGGACATCTATGCCGAGCTGAAGAAAACCGGCGCCGAGCATCATGTGACCTATCTGCCCGGCGATGATGCCGGCCTGCTCAACGCGCTCAAGGTGGCGCTTGTGCCCGGCGACACGCTGGTGTTCGTCGGCGCGGGCGACATCGAGCAGACCGCGCGGCAATTCGTGGCGAAGCTGAAGACCGCCGAAAAGCGCGAAGCGGCGTGGGATGAATTTTTGACGGCCGCGCGGATGCGCCTCGGCGCGGAGACCAAGCTGGTCGAGCGCGAGGTGCTCGCGGCGAAGACAACGATGCGCGTCGGCGGCCCGGCGCGCGTTTATGCCGAGCCGGCGACAACGGAGGATCTGCGTCACTTGCTGGCGGAGGCGAACCGCCGCGGTCTGCCCGTGCTGTTGCTCGGGCGCGGTTCGAATCTCATCATACCCGACGAGGGCGTGGACGGGCTGGTCATCAGTCTCGCGCATGCCAACTGGCAAAAGTTCGAATTGCAGCCCGACGGTCGCGTGTGGGCCGGGGCCGGCCTGCGGCTGAAGAATCTTTGCGGCCTCGCCACCAAGGCCGGGTTGAAGGGTTTTGAATTTCTCGAGGGCATCCCCGGCTCGGTCGGCGGCGCGCTGCGGATGAACGCCGGCGCGATGGGCGGCTGGATGTTCGACGTCGTCGAGGAGGTCCACCTGATGAGCCTTGCGGGCGAGGTGCGCGTGATGCCGAAGGCCGACATGCACGTGGATTACCGTCATTGCGGCGAGTTGCAGGACGCGATCGCGCTCGGGGCCCGCCTGAAGCCGGCCGCGACGGCGGAGTCGACCGACATCCGCCGGCAGATTGATGTCTACCAGAAGAAGCGCGTGGAGTCGCAGCCGCGCGAGCCGAGCGCGGGCTGCATTTTCAAGAACCCGCCGAACAACTCGGCGGGCCGCCTCATCGACGAACTGGGCCTGAAGGGCGAGCGGGTGGGCGACGCCGAGGTGTCGCCGGTGCATGCCAATTTCATCGTCAACCGCGGTCACGCGACGAGCGCCGACATCATCGGGCTGGTGCGCAAGATCCGCGCCCGGGTGAAAAGCGCCCGTGGCATCGACCTCGAGCCCGAGGTACTGCTTTACGGGCAGGAATGGAGGGACGTATTATGAATTTTCGATTTTCGATTTTTGATTCTCGACTGAACCGGCCCTCCAGGAAATGCACCGGGAGGCCTGGTCCATGAAAGGTCCCATCATCGCCGTCCTGGCCGGCGGCACCTCGCCCGAGCGCGAGGTCTCCCTCGGCTCCGGCAAGGCCGTGGCGCTCGCGATGGCCCACTCGCATCCGACGCAGTTTTTTCCGGTGGACTCCGACGAGCTGCCGGTGGGACTCAATCCGTCGCGGCACATCGTCTGCTCGACCCTCCATGGGATCTTTGGCGAGGACGGCGGCATGCAGCGGCTGATGGAGGCGACGAGCGTGTGCTACGCGGGTTGCGATGCCCGGAGCAGCGACCTGTGTTTCGACAAATGGCGGACGCGCCAAACCGTTTCCGCGATGGGCGTGCAGGTGGCGCCGGGCCGGCATTTCACCGCGGTCAACAAGCCCACCGCCACGGAGCTGGCGGCGGAATTTGGCGAGCAAATCGTGTTCAAGCCCAACCGGCAGGGCAGCAGCGTCGGGCTGCAGATTGTCACGTCCAAGGTCGGCCTGGAGATCGCCCTCGGCGGCATCCGCCAGGGCGACTGGATTGCGGAGCGACGCATCATCGGGCGCGAACTGACCGTCGGCCTGCTGCGCGGCCGGGCGATGGGCGTCGTGGAGATCGTGCCGAAGTCGGGTGTTTTTGACTACGCCAGCAAATACACCAAGGGGCTCACCGAATATTTCGCCCCCGCCCAGCTGTCGGACGAGCTCGCAGCCGCGACACGGACGGCGGCCGAGACCGCCTTCGCCGCGTGCGGCTGCCGCGACTACGCGCGGGTTGACTTCATGCTCTCAAGCGAGGGCGAGCTGTATCTGCTCGAGGTCAACACGCTGCCGGGCATGAAGGAGACGAGCCTGCTGCCGATGAGCGCGGGCTGCGTCGGCCTCGATTTCATCGCGCTGTGCCGCGAAATGATCGCGCCGGCCCTGGACCGGTTTGCGCTGGCGCCGGCCTTGAAAAAATGAACGCCGCCGAAAACATCTCCGCCCCGCCTCCCGGGCGCTCCTGGCGCAACATCCGCCAGGAGGTGAGCGCGCCGGCCATGTCGCGGAAGGGCCGCCGCCGGCAGGTCGCCGCGTGGCTGAAGCTCGGCGCGCTGTTCACCTTTGTCGCGGCGGCGGGCTGGGGTGTCTTCATGGTCGTGCACTCATGGGAAACGGACCGGGCGGCACTGGCCACGGCCGTGCAAAGTGAACCGGTGAGGCATGTCGTGTTGATCACCGACGGCGTGCTGACGCAGCCCTGGGCCGCCGGCGAGCTCGCCCTGCCGAGGTCCGCCAGCCTGATGTCCCTCGAACTGCGCCCGCTGCGGGACCGGCTGCTGACCGGCGGCCAGGTGCGCGATGCGGTGCTGGCGCGGCGATTTCCCGACACGCTGGTGGTCACGCTGCAGGAGCGCACGCCGGTCGCGCGCGTCCAGGCGAGTGACAGTTTCGGCGCCACGAAGCAGCTGTTGGTGGCCAAGGACGGTGTGGTTTACGACGGTTTGAATTACAACAAGACGATGCTCGCCGGCCTGCCCTGGCTCGACGGCATCCGGTTGGTGAAGACGGGGGCGGGTTTCGAGCCCGTCGCGGGCATGGCCGACGTGGCCGCGCTGCTGGCCACCGCGCAACAGGAAGCGCCGCACCTCTATCGCGGCTGGCTCATTGTGTCGCTGGCGCGGCTGGCCGCGAACGACGAGATCGTCGTGCGCGCGCAGGACATCCCGGAGATCATTTTCAGCCGGAAGAATGATTTCTTCAAGCAGGTCGCCCGGCTGGACTACGTCATCGACGCGGCGCGCGTGCTGCCGGACCCGACGCTCAAGTCCATCGACCTCTCGCTCAACGGCCAGGTGCCGGTGCGGCTCGAGAACGCGCCGGACCAGCTGACCGTGGCGGCGCAGCCCTCTTTTCAAATCCAACCCCCTCAACGGAAAGGCCAGCGTGATCTCTAACAGCAGTCGCATCGTCGGGGCCGTCGAAATCGGCACCGGGAAAATCGCGGTGCTCGTGGGCGAAATCGCCCGCGGGCGCAGCTTGAACATCATCGGCGTGGGCGTCGCGCCCTCGCGCGGCGTCATGAAGGGGGAGGTCGTCGACTACAAGGCGGCCTGCGAGGCCACCCACCACGCGCTCGAGATGGCCGAGTCGCGCGCCGGCGCCCGCATCGAGGAGGTGTGGCTCGCCCAGACCGGCGGCCACCTGGACGCGTTCTACAACGAGGCATCGGTCAACGTGAAGTCGGCCGACAACACCGTCACCCAGCTCGACATCGCGTCGGTCTGCGAGCTGGCGAAGGAAAAGGAACTCCCCGCCGGCCGCTCGCGCATCCACGAGATCCGCCGGCCGTTCCGGCTCGACGGCCGCGCTGTGCCGGACCCCGAGCACCTGTCGGGCCGCCGGCTCGAGGTCGGTTACTGGATTGTGCACGGGCCCGAGAGCAAGGTGAGCGACAACATCCACGTCGTGGGCGGCTACCACCTCGAGGTGCGCGAGCTCGTCCTCGCCAGCCTGGCCAGCGGCTCGCTGCTCACCACCACCGAGGAGCGGACGCAGGGCGCGCTGGTGATCGACCTCGGCAAGGGCGTGACCGACTACGTGCTTTACCGCGACGGCCATGTGCTGGTGACCGGCACGCTGCCCGTCGCCGGCGACCATCTGACCAACGATCTCAGCATCGGCCTGCGCGTCACCCCGGCCCAGGCGGAGCTGCTCAAGCACCGCAATGCCCGTGGCACGGTGCTGACCCGCGACAAGTCCGACAAGGTCTGGCTGAACGGCGACGCCTCCTTCGGTGACCGCCAGCTGCCGAAGATGGCGATCGAGACCATCGCCGCGGCGCGCACGCTCGAGTTGCTCGAGGTCGTGAAGCAGAAGCTCGGGCCGGCGTTCGTGGCCGAGCATTGCGGCGCGGGCGTCATCCTCACCGGCGGCACCTCGCGGATGCCCGGCATTGACGAGGCCGCGGCGCGCGTCTTCG
>DATFUQ010000075.1:0-2630 GCA_035260745.1 Lacunisphaera sp.
TGGAGCTGGGCCCTCCACCCAATTCTGAACAAGCCACTGGAGGGCTCAGCTCCAGCTGAGCCGATGTTCGCCCGCCCCAGCCCTCAATACATCCCGGTGAACTCCCGCGGCAGCGGCGCGGCGGCCTGGAAGGGATGGCTCTTGCCGGCGAACTCATACGTGAAATTCGTCTCGAGCGAATGCAGGAACAGGCGTTTGGTCTGGTTGGCCTTGGCGAAGGCGCGGTTCAGCGCGAAGTCGCCATAGGTCTGGTCGCCGATGATCGGCAGCTGGCGCTTGGCGCACTGCACGCGCAGCTGGTGGCTGCGGCCCGTGCGCGGCTCGAGCTTCACCAGCGAGGTCGAGAAAGCCTTCTGCGTGTGCTTGATGAGCTGGAAGCTGGTTTGCGCCGGCACGTTGCCGATCGTCGCGGTGCGAATCCGGCCGCCCTTCTTCTGCACCGCGAGCTGGTCGTGCCAGTGTTCGAAGTTTTTCTGCGGCCGGCCGAAGACGAGGGCCGAATAGACCTTGTGGACCTGCTTCTTCGCGTAGTGCTCGCGCACGGCCAGCGCCAGTTTCTCGCTGGCGGCGGTGAGGATCACGCCCGACGTGGCGGAATCGAGGCGGTTGAGCAGCCACAGCCAGCGCTCCGCGCCGTCGGCCGTCTTCCAGATGAAGCGCTGGGCCTCCTTGTCGTAGCGGCACATCAGCAGCGCGCGGCCCTCGTCCTGCGAGTCGTTGGGATGGGACAGGAGGCCGGCCGGCTTGTTGAACGCGGCGAGGCCGTTGGCGTCGCGCGCGAGCGGCGTCACGCCCTCGCCCAGTGGCAGGGTGTCCCAGAAGTCTCCCGGCAGTGCGTTCACTGATAGTAGAAACTGAAGGTCAGCTCCTGGGAGTCGCCGAGCACGGCGATCATCGCGTCGGACCACTTGCGGTAGGGCTGCGGGTAAGTGATGGCGTTCTGGCAGGAGAAGACGCCCTGCTTGCCCGCGTCGGTGTCCTCCACCTTGATGATCTCCGTCTCGCCCTTGGAGTTGATCCGGAAGGTGACGATGACATGCGAGCCGCGCGGCGGCGAGACCCGGCTCTCGGCCAGGATGTCATACCACTTGGTCTGCACGATCTCGATCAATTCATTGATGTATTCGCCGTATTCGCTCCAGCGGGCGTCGATGCCGAGGATGCCGATGTTGGTGACGCCCGTGGCGCGGTTGCTCAGAATGGTCGAGCGGGCCGTGTTCTGCAGCCGCGGGCGCTCCTTGGGCTGCGCCTTGCTCATCTGCGGCAGGGCCACGAGCGCGCCGTTGGGATCCCGGGCGTCGGGCGCGCCCTCGACCGACTGCTCGGCGCGGTTGGTCGGCAGCTTGGCCACCGAGACATTGCTCGCGACGCCGTCGGGCGCAGGGCCCTCTACTTTTTCAAAACCCGCCAGGGGCACCAAGGCGGCGCGCGCGGACTGCTCCTGCTGGTCGCGGGCGTCGTTCTTGGTCGTGTCGGGCGTGGACGGGCCGCCGGGCTGCGGCGGGGCCTTGTTGCCGGTCACGATGGCGGTGTCGTTTTTGATCTCGTCCTGCCCCTTCACGCTCGGGCGGTTCTCCGGGTCCTTCTCCTTGGCCGGGTCGGGCTGGGCGGACTGCTGGTTGCGGTTGCTGAAATTGGCGGTCTTGTCCGGCGTGTTGTCGGGCGCGTCGGGATTGGTCTCGACGAAGTTGAAGGGATTCTTGGGCTGTTCCGGTGTCTTGGGCTGGGCCAGCTCGAAGTCGAAGGTCTTGCCGCGGTCCCGGTTGTTGACCGAGATGCCGCTGTGGATGCCGGAGAACTTGTCGAAGGCGAACTGCGGCGACAGCCAGACCACCAGGATGTGGAACAGCAGCGTGCACGCGAGGCCGATCACGATGGAGCGGTCCGTCGTGTCTCTTTCCGGCGCGGCCGGGTCTTCATTGAGCTGGGCCAACTGGGTCGTCACGGGAGTAAAATCAACGCGTCAGACCCGCTTTAGTCAAAAGTTGTTTCATTTCTTCTAGCGGCAGGCCCACAATATTTGTCAGCGACCCCGTATATCCCGCCACGATGAGCTCGCCGTGCTGCTGGATGGCGTAGCCGCCGGCTTTGTCCAGGGTGTGCACCCGGCTGAGGTAGAGCTCGAGGGTGGCGTCGTCGAAAGCCTTGAAGGTCACCTCGCTGGTCGCGCCGGCCTCGAGTTTCAGCCCGTCGCCCTGCCGCCGGACCGCCAGCCCGGTGAAGACCGTGTGGGTGCGTCCGCGGAGCAGCCGGAGCATCGCCCGGGCCTCGGCCGGGTCGCGGGGCTTGTTGAGCACCGTGCGGTCGATGAACACCGTCGTGTCCGCGCCGATCACGGTGGCACCGGGATGGCGCGCGGCGACCCAGTCGGCCTTGAGCGCGGCGTTGTGCCGCACCATCTCGCGCGGGTCGGCGTCGGCGGCCTCGTGCTCGGTCACGTCGGCCGGGATGATCTCGAACGGCAGGCCGAGCGACGCGAGCAGCTCCTTCCGCCGCGGCGAAGCGGAGGCGAGAATCAGGCGGGCAGCGGGAGCAGTCGGCATGAACGGCACAGTAGGCGGGATTCTGCTGCGACCGCTAGCGAAAATGGCGGCTTGAGGTTGCAGTCCAGCGCTTTGCCCTCAAGTTGT
>DATFUQ010000076.1:0-5170 GCA_035260745.1 Lacunisphaera sp.
CTTCGAGGTCGCCGCGCCCATGACGGTGGTGAAGCGGGCGGCGGGCGGAAATTATTTTCCCACCGGCACCGCCGGATTGATCTCGACCGCCGATGACTTCGCCCGGCTCTTCCAGATGCTGCTCAACGGCGGGGAACTCGACGGTGCGCGGGTTCTCGGCCCCAAGACCGTGCGGTTTATGACCTCCGATCACCTCACGAAGATCAAGGCTCCCACCAATTTCATGGGCCCGGCCGGCACCTACGGTCTCGGCATCGGCGTGTGGTCGGACAGCGGAGCCAGCGATTCGCCCGGTTCGTCCGGCCGCTTCGGCTGGACCGGCGCGCCCACAACCTATTGCAACGCGGATCCCCGCGAGGGCACGATCGCGCTGGTTTTCGCGCAGCACTTCCCCTACGACGAATACAGCCTCTTCCCGAGGTTCAGCACCGTTTTCTATCAGTCGCTCATCAAAACCCGCGCCCCTTGAAACCCCGCCCGCTGGCCGCTTTGCCCTGTCTTGTCCTGTTCTGTGCCCTCGCCGCCGAACTGCACGCGGCCCCCGCGCTGCTCAACGTCTCCGCCCGGCCCGGCCTCGACCTGAACGGTCCGTGGCACGTCATCGTCGATCCCTACGAGACCGGCTATTACAACTACCGGCGCGAGCCTTTCGACGCGGCACCCAAACCCACCGGCGGGTATTTCCTCGACCGGAAAGCAGCCGACAAGTCCGAGTTGATGGAGTATGACTTCGACCGGAGTCCCACCCTCAACGTCCCGGGCGACTGGAATTCGCAGGATGAGAAACTGTTCTACTACGAGGGCAGCGTCTGGTATCGCCGGCGCTTCGATTACCGGGCGGCGGGCGCGGACCGCCGGCTCTTCCTCTACTTCGGCGCGGCCAACTACCAGGCCGATGTCTACCTGAACGGCAAAAAACTCGGCCGGCACATCGGCGGGTTCACCCCGTTCGAGTTCGAGGTCACCGGTCTCGTCAAGGAAACGGGCAACTCGCTCGTCGTCCGCGTCGACAACACCCGCCACGCCGAAGCCGTGCCGACGGTCAACACCGACTGGTGGAACTACGGCGGCCTCACGCGCGACGTGCGGCTGGTCGAAACGCCCGCGACCTTCGTGCGCGACTACCGCGTGCAGCTCAAAAAGGGCTCCCCCGACCGCATCGAGGCAGCGGTGCAGCTCGACGGCGCACAGCGGCGCCAGCACGTCACCCTCACGGTTCCCGGGGTCAAAATCACCGTGGAGGCGGACACCGACGACACGGGCGCCGCCCGCTTCGAGTTCGCCGCGCCGCATCTCGAACTCTGGTCGCCCGAAAGTCCGCGCCTTTATGAGGTCAGCGTGGCCACCGCAACCGACCGCATCAGTGACAAGATCGGCTTTCGCACCATCGAAGTGCGCGGCACGGAAATTTTGCTCAACGGCCGGCCGGTCTTCCTGCGCGGCATCTGCCTGCACGAGGAGAACCCGCTTCAGGGCCGCCGCGCCCATTCCGAGGATGATGCGCGCCTGCTCCTCGGCTGGGCCCGGGAGTTGAACTGCAACTTCGTCCGCCTCGCCCACTACCCGCACAATGAGCACATGGCCCGCGTCGCCGACGAGCTCGGTCTGCTGCTCTGGGAGGAAATTCCCGTTTACTGGACCATCCAGTGGGAAAATTCCGCCACCCTGCAAAATGCCACGGCGCAGCTCACCGACCTCATCGTCCGCGACCGCAACCGCGCGAGCGTCATCGTCTGGTCCGTCGCCAACGAGACGCCCGTCAGCGAGCCTCGCACGCGTTTCCTCAAGTCCCTCATCGGCACCGCGCGCACGCTTGACGACACCCGGCTCGTCTCCGCCGCCATGGAGGTTCATGGCGATCCCGCCGATGCCAACCGCCGCGTCGTCGACGATCCGCTGGGCGAATTCACCGACCTGCTCAGCTTCAACCAATACATCGGCTGGTATGACGGCCTCCCCGACAAGATTCCGCAGATCACCTGGTCGTTCGGCTACAACAAGCCGGTGGTCATCAGCGAATTTGGCGCCGACGCCAAGCAGGGCTTCCGCGCCGACCGGCTCACCCGCTTCAGCGAGGAATACCAGACGGACCTCTACCGGCAGACGCTCGCCATGCTCGGGAAAATCCCGCAGTGGCGCGGGGCCACGCCGTGGATCCTGTGCGACTTCCGTTCGCCCCGCCGGCCGCTGCCGGGTGTGCAGGACGGCTGGAACCGCAAGGGTCTCATCGGTGCCAATGGCCTCAAGAAGGAGGCCTTCTCCGTGCTGAAGGATTACTACGACCAGCGGGCCGCGGCCGGAAAATGAAAAGAGAAAGCTGAAACTTGAGACCTGACGGAGCGCCCCGCGCGGAGATGACGAAGCAAACCTGAGGATTTTTCGATTTCTGGCCTTTTCTTTTGGAGGGCCCATCTCCCGCTGGGCCGCGGCTCAGCAGGAGCTGAGCCCTCCACGAACCTGACTACGGTCACGCAACCCTCGGGTTTCGCCTTAGGCAGCAGATTTGTGACTTAGTTTTCCGTTGCCGCCCTGTCTGGCCTCCTGTGTTCTGCCCTGCTTCCAGATCCAAGCTCCTCGCTTCCAGCTCGCATGTCCCTCCTCCCTTTCAGCAGCCAGCTCATCGCCGATGTCGGCATCTCCTTCGGTGACGAGGGCAAGGGCCGGCTCATCCCCGAGGTCATCGAGGAGCTGAGCGCCACGCCAGCCGCCGTCTCGGTGGTCTTCAAGGTCAACGGTGGGTCCAACTCCGGTCACACCGCCGGAGGCATCCGGCTGAACCTCCTGCCCGCCGGCGTCGTCGAAAAAGCCGTGCCGCACCTTGCCATCGGCGCCGGGGTCGTCGCCGACCCGCGCAAAATCCTCTGGGAAGGCCGGCCGCTGGAAAAGAAGGGCTACGCCATTTTCTCCCGGCTCGTCGTGGACGAGCGCGCGATGGTCTCCGACCTCTCGCACCGGCTGCTCGACCTCGCCTGGGAGGACTATCGCGCCAATGTCCTCAAGGAGGAGCCGCGCGGCTCGACCGGCCGCGGCATCACGCCGGCCTACCAGGACGAGACCGGCCAGTGGCAGATCACCTTCGCCGACTTCCTTGGCGGCCCGAACTTCTTCGCCAGGAAGCTTGCCCAGCGGGCCGACCGCGCGATGCGCACCATCCAGCACGTCTGCCAGGTCAGCCCCAAGTCCTGGGATGAGTTCTTCGAAAAGCTCACCGCCGCCGAGCAAAGGGCCAATGCCGAGGCGATCGAGCTGGGCGTGTTCGCCAAGGCGGAGTTTGACCTCGTCCAGTTCAAGGGCCCGGCGCCGTTCACCCTCGATGTGGCGAAGCTCACACAGGTTTACTGGGACGCCGGCCAGCAGCTGAAGAAAAACATCGGCGAGGTGCGCGAGCTGGTGCTGCGCGAGCTGGCCGCCGGCCGCTCCATCGTCGGCGAGTTCGGCCAGGCCTACTGGCTCGACAAGCGCCACGGTTACTCGCCGAACGTCACGGCCTCGCACACCTTCACCCCCGAGTTTTTCGAGAGCGCCGGCATCCCCGTGCAGCGCATCCACACCTTCGCCGTGGCCAAGGCCTATGACACCAAGGTCGGCACGCACACCTTCCTCACGCAGATGGACGAGGCGCTGCCCATTTGCCAGAAGCTGAAGCTGATCGAGTTCGGCACCGTCACGGGCCGCCAGCGCATGGTCGGCTGGTATGACGCCGTGGAAAAGGGCGACGCCCTCCGCTACGGCGGCTTCCAGGACTTGATGATCAATAAAATCGACGCGCTCACCGGCGCGCCCGAACTGCTCATCTGCACCGCCTACGAGGATGACAACGGCCAGCGCTACTCCCACGTGCCGCGCAACGAGGCCATCCGCCGCGCACTGAAACCGGTTTACTCGAAGCATCCTGGCTGGACCGAGGAACTCACCGGTGTCCGCCGCTTTGCCGAGCTCCCGAAAAACGCCCAGCTCTACACTGCCGCGATGGTCCGCAGCCTCGTGCAGGTGGCCTACGGGGACAAACTCCCCGCGGTGCTGCCCAATCTCCGTTACCTTGGCGTCGGCCCCTTGCCCTCGCAGATCATCAAGGATGTGCCCGCCACGGCGGAACTGCTGGCCTTGCGGTAGGGGCGCTTGCCCTCAAGCGTCTTGGCCTCTCACCTCGCGCGCGACGGGGGCGATATCCTCGTCGGTCAGGCCGGCGCCAGCCCGCGACTGTCAGCCGGAGCTTGTGGCCCGGTGAAATTCCGGCAAAATGGCGGGACATGAGAATCACCACGGCCGGGACGGGAGTCGCATTATTGCTTGCCGCGCTGCTTGTCGAAGCTGGGGCCCAGCCGACCGCCCCGGATCTTTTCCGCGAACTGCACTGGCGCAACATCGGGCCGTTCCGCGGCGGCCGGACCCGCGCCGCCGCCGGCGTCCCCGGTCAGCCCAATGTTTTCTACATGGGACAGGTCAACGGTGGCGTGTGGAAGACCGACGACTACGGCCAGACCTGGGTCCCGGTCTTCGATGCGCAGCCGACGCAGTCGATCGGCGCCATCGCCATCGCGCCGTCGAATCCCGCCATCATTTATGTGGCGAGCGGCGAGGGCCTGCGCCGGCCGGACCTCTCGGTCGGCGACGGCATCTACCGCTCAGCCGACGCCGGGAACACCTGGACCCACCTCGGCTTGCGCGACGGCCAGCAGATTCCCGCGCTCGCCATCGACCCGCGGAATCCCGACCGGGTCTTCGCCGCCGTGCTCGGCCACCCCTACGGCGCGAACGCCGAGCGCGGTATCTTCCGCTCGACGGACGGCGGCGCGACCTGGGCAAAATCCCTTTACGTCGACGCGGATACCGGCGGCTTGGATGTGTGCTTCGATCCGGCCAACCCCGGCGTGCTGTTCGCCACGCTCTGGGAGTCGCGCCTCGGACCTTGGGACAGCGCCAACAGCTACCGGGGCACCAAGGGCGGCCTCTTCAAGTCCACCGACGGCGGCCAGACTTGGCGCAAGCTCACCGCCGGCCTGCCGGCCGACGTGACGCAGGCCTACGTCGCGGTCGCCCCCGCCGACCCGCGCCGCATCTACGCGACGGTCGGCACGACACACAGCTCGGAGATCTACCGTTCCGATGATGCCGGTGAAAACTGGCGTCTGGCCACGTCGGACCCGCGGCCGGCTGTCGCCATTGGCGG
>DATFUQ010000077.1:0-3910 GCA_035260745.1 Lacunisphaera sp.
GTCGGCCTTGTCGCCGAAATCAAACTCGGTCTTCCACTTCTTGAGCGCCGGGTCCTTCTTGTCCTCCACCTGCACCAGCTTGATCACGGCGGAAAAGCGGTTGCGGGTCTTGTTCGAGATGAAGCCGTCGAGCGGGCCGACCTGGCGTTTTTCCACCAGCTCCTTGATTTCCGGCTCCTCCATGCGGCGGCCGCCGATGACCTTGTAGACCATGAACTCGCCGTCCTTGGACTTGTAGCCGCGGAGCGTCTCGCGCAGGGGCTTGCCGTCGGTGGGGGATTTAATGTCGGTCACGCGGGCGACGGAATCGTCCTCCTCGAAACTCTTCACCCGCTCCACGATGCCCTTGGTCTCCTTGATGATCTCGGCCATGAACTTGTCGCGGGAGAACTTGCCGTGCTCCATCTCGCGCAGGTGAAATTCCCACTCGCCGGTCATGGTCGGGCTGGTGATGTCGTCGGCCTTCACCGCGGTGAGGAACTGCAGCACTTGCTCGGCCTTGGTCGTGGGCACCAGCTCGCGCTGGTTGCGGTCCATGTATTTCTGGTTGATGAGCCCGTCGATGGTGTCGGCCCGCGTGGCGGGCGTGCCCAGGCCGCGCTCCTTCATCGCCTCGGCCAGGTCCTCGTCCTCGACGAGCTTGCCCGCGCCTTCCATCGCGGAAAGCAGCGTGGCCTCCGTGTAGCGCGGCGGCGGCCGGGTGGTTTCCGCGTGCAGCACGGGTTCGACCGTCTTCGCCTTGTTCTTGTCCTCGGGGGAAAGCGCCGGCAGGGCCTTGGATTCGGCGGAGTCATCGTCCACCGTCGCCTTGCCGTAGACCGCCAGCCAGCCGGGGGCGGTCAGCACCTTGCCCTCGGTCTTAAAGGTGTGGTCGGCCACGACGCTGAGCCGGGTGGTCACGTCGAATTCCGCCACGGGATGGAACACGGCGACAAATCGCCGGGCGATCATGTCGAAGAGCTTGGCCTCGGCCTCGTCGAGGTGCTTGGCCTCGTGCTGGGTCGGGATGATGGCGAAGTGGTCCGAGACCTGCGCGTTGTTGAAGATGCGCTTGTTCGGCTGCACCCAGCCGGAATCGAGCACGCGCTGGGCGTGGACCTGCAGGTCGTCGCGCAGGTTGCCGAGCGTCTCGCGCACCAGCGGCATGTAATCCTCGGGCAGGGCCCGCGAGTCGGTGCGGGGATAGGTGATCATCTTGTGCCGCTCATAGAGGGCCTGGGCGATTTGAACCGTGCGCTTGGCCGGGAAGCCGTAGCGGCCGTTCGCCTCGCGCTGCAGCGTGGTCAGGTCGTAAAGCCGCGGGGCGATCTGGGTGCTGGGTTTCTTCTCCTCGGAAACGGCGGCGACGGGCTGGCCCGCGCAGGCGGCGACGACGGCCTCGGCTTTCGCTTTGTTCCACAGGCGGTCGATGCGGTCATGCTCGTCGTCGCTCTTCTTGAAGTCGGGCCGCTGGTAGGCGCCCTCGTAGATGCCCTTGGCGACCTCGAAGCTCGCGGTGACGCGCCAGTAGTCGCGGGGCTTGAAATTGCGGATCTCGAGTTCGCGGTTGTAGACGATGGCCAGGGTGGGGGTCTGCACCCGGCCGACGGAGGCCACGTTGCCCGCGCGCGAACCGAACATGCGCTTGGTCAGGGCGCGCGTGCCGTTGATGCCGATGAGCCAGTCGCTTTCGCTCCGGCAGCGGGCGGCGTCGGCCAGGCCCTGCATCTGCTCGGCGGAGCGCAGGGTCTTGAAGGCCGCGTTGATGCCGTCGTTGGTCATGGACGACATCCAGAGCCGCTTGAACGGCTTTTTGCACTTCGTCAGCTGGTAGATATAGGTGAAGATGAGCTCGCCCTCGCGACCGGCGTCGCAGGCATTGATGACGCTGCTGATGTCCTTCCGGGCGAGGAGCTTCTTGAGCTGGGCGAAGCGCTCCTTGCCCTCGGGCAGGGGCATCAGCTGGAACTCGTCCGGGATGATGGGCAGGGTCTCCAGCCGCCAGAAGCCGTATTTCTTTTTGTCGATGTCCTCCGGCATCTGCAGCCCCACCAAATGCCCCACCGCCGACGAAATCACGTATTCGTCGTTTTCAAAATGCTCGCCCTTCTTGGGGATTTTCCCGAGGGCGCGCGCCAGATCGGCCGCCACGGACGGCTTCTCGGCAATGATGAGACACTTCATTTGGGGCCGAGCCGTTAGGGGGCGGCACCAAGAATATCAAGCAATACTTTTTTGCCTGAGTCCGCGGCGGGGTCGCCGCGGCTCCGGAAAATGGCCGCCGGATGCGTGGCGGAGGGAGCGCGTGTGACCTTGCCCGCGGGCGATTATTTCACGCTCAATTCCGCCAGCGAAGCATCGAGCGCCTTGAGCAGCGCGGTGATGGTTTCGTCGGTCTCGTCGCCCATGTTCGAGATGCGAAAGGTAGAGCCCTTGAGCTTGCCGTAGCCGCCGTCGATGACGAAGCCGTGCTTGGACTTCAGCGTCTTGTTCAACGCGGCCAGGTCGACCTTGAGCGTGTTGGCGAAGCAGTTGAGCGTGACCGAGCCATGGCCCTCCTTGGGGAACAGCTTGAAGCCCTTCGCAAATGCCCAGTCGCGGACCTTTTTGTTCAGCCGCGCGTGGCGGGCGTAGCGGACCTCGAAGCCCTCGGCCTTGATGTCCTCCAGCTTCGACTTCAATGCATAGATGAGTGAAATCACCGGCGTGCTGGGCGTCATGCCGCCCTCGTGGTTTTTCTGGAACTCGAGGAAGTCGAAATAATAGCCGCGATCGGCGAGGGTCGCCGCCCGTTCGAGCGCTTTCTTTGAGGCCGAGATGAGCGACAGCCCCGGCGGGAGGGCGAGGGCCTTCTGCGAGCCGGTGATGAACACGTCGATGCCGAGCTCGTCCTTCTTGATCGCCAGCGCGCTGAACGAGCTGACGGTGTCCACGATGCTGACGACGCCGGGGAATTCCCGCACCACCGCCATGATGGCGGGGAGGTCGCTCATGCAGCCGCAGGAGGTCTCGTTGTGGATCAGAGTGATCGCGTCGTAGGCGCCCGTGGCCAGCTCGCGGCGCACCGCGACGGGATCGACCGGCTGGCCCCATTCGAACTTGAGCGCGGTGCTTTGCTTGCCGCAGCGCAGGGCCACGTCGTTCCACTTGTCGGCAAAGGCGCCGTTCATGCAGCACAGCACCTTCTTTTTGACGAGATTGCGGATGGCGCCCTCCATGGCGCCGAAGGCGCTGCTCGTCGAGAGATAGACCGGGTCCTTGGTATAAAAGAGAGCCTGCAAATCGGGCTGGATCGCCTGGTAAAGCGCGACGAAGTCGGTGCTGCGATGGCCGATCATGGGCTGCGCCATCGCACGGAGAGTTTTCTCCGAGACGGCGACCGGGCCGGGGATGAAGAGTTTGTAGCTCATGTCAGGTTGGTGAAGCCGGTGTTGCATGTCGCAAAACCAATGCCTAGCAATGACTCACAACCCGCCGCTTCCCAAGCGTCAAAGCCAATTTGCTCATGCCCAACCGCTGGTTCCGTCATAAAATCGATGAATTGGAGCATTTCGCCATCGATGTCATCATGGGGCGGCGCGAGGGGACGACGGCAGCGCTGTTCGGGGCGTTCCTGCAGGTGTGCTCCTACCTCTTCAGCGGAATTGTGCAGCTGCGGCTCTGGTTCTACCGCAACCGCATCCTGCGCGACCAACCGCTCGGCTGCCTCGTCGTCGTCGTGGGCAACCTGACCGTCGGCGGCACGGGCAAGACGCCCGTGGTGGAAAAATTCGCCAAGGCCCTGCAGGAGCGCGGCCGCAAGGTCGCCATCCTCTCCCGCGGCTACAAGAGCAAGGCCCCGCCGCTGTGGCAGAAGTGGTGGTTCTGGCTCAACCATACCGAGGAGGTGCCGCCGCGCGTCGTCAGCGACGGCGAGCGCGTGCTGCTCGAC
>DATFUQ010000078.1:0-10545 GCA_035260745.1 Lacunisphaera sp.
GGAAGGCGCTGGCTTGATGCATGCACCGACCCCGTCAATCGGCCAGACTCAAGCAGCATGGTAAACTACAAATCATAACCCACCCGACCCAGCCGGTTAGTCTGCTGACACCACGTTGTCAGTATCTTCCCCGGTGTTGGCTCGACTCACCGCTGCCCGCGAGCTTCACTCACCCCCGTCCCCATGGAAATCGTCTTCATCCTCGTTGGCCTGCTGATCGGCGCCGCGCTGGGCTGGTTCATCGCCCAGTCCCGCGCGGCCGCTTCGATCGAGCGTGCCCGCCTCGCCACCGAACAGGTGACCAAACTCGATGCTGAGCTGACCACCCTGCGCGCCCGGGCCACCGAATTGGAAACCGAGCGCGGCGCGCTCAAGGAGGCCCAGGCGAAGCTGCTCGAGTCTTTCAAGGCTTTGTCGGCTGACGCCCTCCGCTCCAACAACCAGTCCTTTCTCGAGCTGGCCCGTGAGACTTTTGGAAAACTCCACCAGCAGTCCGCGGATGAACTCGGCAAGCGCCAGCAGGCCATCGACTCGATGGTGAAGCCGCTCAAGGAATCGCTTGAGAAAGTCGACGCCAAGATCGGCGAGATGGAGAAGAGCCGCGCCGGCGCCTACGGCCAGCTTTCCGAGCAGTTGAAATCACTCACGACCACTCAAGGCCAACTGCAGGCCGAGGCCGCCAAGCTTTCCACGGCACTCAGCTCCACTCGCACCGCCGGCACCTGGGGCGAGGTCCAGCTTCGCCGGGTTATCGAGCTTTCGGGCATGACTTCCTATTGCGACTTCGTCGTGCAAACCGCCGCGGCAAGCGGCGACCGGCCCGACGTCATCGTCCGGCTGCCCGGCAACCAGCAAATCGTCGTCGACGCCAAGGCGCCGAACGAAGCCTACCGCGAGGCCGCCAACGCCTCGGACGAGAAGACGCGCGTCGATAAGCTCGCCGAGCATGCCGCCAAGGTCCGTGGTCACATTGATGCGCTCGGCGCCAAGAATTACTGGGAACAGTTCCAGCCCTCGCCGGAGTTCGTCGTGCTTTTCCTGCCGGGCGACCAGTTCCTCGCCGGCGCGTTGCAGGCCGATTCCTCCCTGTTCGACCGGGCCATCGCCAAGAAAGTAGTGCTGGCCACACCCGCCACGCTCATCGCGCTGCTCAAAGTCGTGGCCTACGGCTGGCGCCAGGAGGATGTGTCGCGCAACGCGCAGGTCATCGCCGATCTCGGCCGCCAACTCTATGACCGCATCGCCGGCTTCGCCGACAACCTCGACAAGGTCGGCCGCGGCCTCGAGACCGCCAGCAAGGCCTACAACGCCGCCGTCGGCTCGTTCGAGCAAACGCTGCTGCCCGGCGCCCGCAAGTTCTCCGAGCTCGGCGCCAAGGGCGTGAAGGACCTCCCCGAGCCCGCGCCCGTCGAGACCACCCCGCGCGACGTCCTTAAGCGCGCGTGATTGAAGATTCGGCCTCCAACGCGTTTCCTCGGCCCATGCCCAGCGTCTCCGGCCTTTTCATCTACCCCGTTAAATCCTGCCGCGGCCACAGCGTGACGTCCGCCGAGTTGGACGACCACGGCATCATCGGCGACCGGCGCTTCATGATCGTCGCGGCGGCGGACGGCATGTTCCTCACCCAGCGCAGTCATCCGCGCATGGCATTGATCGAGACCACGCTGACCAAGGACGCGCTCATTCTTTCATCGCCCCGGCGAAGCGAAGTTACCATCCCGCTCCACGCCCCATTTGGCCAGCGCCGTGTCACCGTTTGGAAGAGCACAGTCAATGTCGACGACTGCGGCGAGGAGGCGGCGGAATGGCTCACCGGTTTTCTCGGGCTGCCTCTGCGGTTGGTGCGGATGGGCGGCACCTATCAACGACCCATGCTGAAGGTCGCGGCGCAGGCGGGCGATGTCGTCTCCTTTGCCGACAGCTGCCCGTTTCTCGTCATCAGCGAGGCGTCGCTGGCCGATCTCAACTCGCGCCTGGCGCAGCCGCTGCCGATGAACCGCTTCCGGCCGAACATCGTGGTGGATGGCTGCGAGGCCTTTGCCGAGGACAACTGGACACGTTTCATGATCGGCGGCCTGGTGTTCCGCACCGCCGGCCCCTGCACCCGCTGCGCCATCACGACAACCGATCAGCTCACGGCGGCGCGCGGCAAGGAGCCGCTCAAGACCCTCGCCACCTACCGCCGCGACCCGGACGACCCGGGTGACGTCAACTTCGGCATCAACCTCATCCATGAATCCAAGCGCGGCACACTGCGCATGGGCGACACGGTCGAGCTTCAGTGAGGTGGCGCGCGTTGACCCCAACGCGCTTTTCTGAACGTCTTGAGCCAAGCCGTTCCACCATGGACCAGAATATCTGGAAACAACTCACCACCTACGAGAGCCTGCTCGCCATCGGCGTCACGCTGGTCATGGGCGGAATCATCCTCCGTGGCTTCGCCGCCAGCAATCGCCGGGACCTGGCGCGACGCAAGGAGCACCGGATCGACGACCGGAAATCACCCGAGGCCTTCCTCACGAAGGAACTGGGGCGGCCGCCCGGCTGGTTGGAAAAGAATCTCGGCTTGCTCGCCAACGTCATCCTGGTGGCCGGCGTGGTGATTTCGGCCGCCGCGTTCTGGCGCAGCTGACTTCTCGTGACACACTCCCGGCTCGCCAGCCGGGCGCAAAACCCGCATACAGACGGGGCACACCCTCCACTCCACCACACATCCATGGCCGAAAATCCGTTCACCCACACCACGACCATCAGCCGGGCCGTCGTCGCCCAAGCCACACCCGATGTCATCAGAGGCGCCAACTGGTTCTGGTGGATCGCCGGGCTCTCTGTCGTCAACACCGTCATGATTCATTCGGGCGGTGACATGAACTTCGTCATCGGCCTGGGCTTCACGCTGGTCGCCGACGCGGTCTTCAAGGAACAAAAGCTCATCGCCTTCGCCATCGATGCCGTGGCGCTGGGCACCATCTTCGGCCTGGGCTTTCTCTCCCGCAAAGGCCATCTCTGGGCTTTCGTGACCGGCATCGTGCTCTACGCGCTCGACGCGTTGATCTACGTCATGTTCCAGGACTGGATGTCGGTCGGCTTCCACGGCCTCGCCCTCTTCTATCTGATCCGGGGCGCCAGCAGACTCCGGGGCGCCCTCAAGGTCGCCGCGGAAGCTCCGCCGCCCGTCGCCGCACCGCCGGTCGCCAGTGCCTGACGCTCACCAGCCGATACTGTGGCAAGAAGGTGAATGGGCTGTTTTGACTTTTCCGCTTCGCCGGCCGCACCAGTTTTTGCCCATGCCACTATGCCTCCACTCCCGCTGGAAACCCTGGGCGCTCATCCTGGCCGCGGTCTTGGGCTGGTGCGCCGCCGCGCGAGCCACGATCGTGGGTCTGAACCAGATTGTCACCCCGGAGATCCAACCCGCCGGGGTGCTGGCACTGAGCGCGCAAGCGCAGCACTCGATCATCGGCAACAGCCAGCAAATTCAGTTTGAACTCGGCCTTACCCCGCAATTTGAGCTGGCGTGGTTTCAGGGTTTTCAGCCTGGCGAGGGCCTGTTCAGCTCGGAATTTAACCTGATCCAGCGCGGGCCGCACTTGTTGACCGTCGGCGTCATCAACTGGTCCACCCGCGGAGGCGCGGCCCAACCGGTGCTCGAATACGGTTACTACACCGATAACGACCATTTTGTCCTCGGCACAATTTACGCCGGCAAGCAGACGGAACTGCTGTTGGGCTACAGACGCCAGCTCTCGGAGCGAATCGCCTTCTCCGCCGATTTCCAATCAGGCTCGGCTAATTCCACCACGGTGGGCTTGACCTGCAATTTCACCCCCACGCTCTCCATCAATCCGGCCATCTACTACACGAACGCCCACCCACACCATTTTTTTGGCTACGTGGTGCTGACCTGGAACCTTACGATTTGGAAATAGCCGCAACGTGTCGCCAGACTCATGAACGGCCGCCAGCTCACCAGTCGCCGCTGACGCGCCCGCGCGCCGCCTTGTGCTTGGCGCGGTGTTTCTTGGTCTCGATCATCCGGGCTTTCTGGCCGTAAGATTTCTGCCGCTTCTGCCGGCGGGCGAGTTCGCGCGCGGACTGCGCCTGGTTCGCCGCCGACTGCCGGCGCCACTCCAGTTTTTCCGCGAGTTCCTGCCAGGCGAGCAGCCGGTTGACCGTCTGGCTGCGCTCGCGCTGGCAGCGCACCTCCACCCCGGTCGGCCGGTGCTGGAGCCAGACCGTGGACGAGGTTTTGTTGATCTTCTGGCCGCCCGCCCCGGTCCCGCGGACAAAGCGTTCCTCGACCTCCTCCGGGCGCACGCCCAGGGAGACAAATCGCGCCCGCAACGGCGCTTCCACGATGTCTGGAAAATCGGCCATGCCTTGGTTTAGCCACAAAGAGTCGCAAAAAGACACGAAAAAGGGCCGGGCCACGACCCAATCCGGCCTGCCTTGGTTTTTGTGCCTTTTGGCGACTTTTCGTGGCTAACATCTGAACTCTCTGTCACTTCGGCAGTCTCAACGGCTCCAACCTCTTCACTTGTCACAGGTCGCTCATCACATATCACTTTCCCCCATGATCAACGGTCCCACTTGGTCCCAAAAACTCCGCATGGAAATCGGCCACGCCGTCATCGGCCAAGACGCCGTCATCGAGCGCATGCTGGTCGCGCTTCTGGCCAACGGCCACGTCCTCCTCGAGGGCATGCCCGGCCTGGCCAAGACACTCCTCATCAAGTCCCTCGGCGCGGCCCTCGGCGTGCAGTTCGAGCGCATTCAGTTCACGCCCGACCTGCTGCCGAGCGATGTGGTCGGCACGATGATCTTCTCGCCCAAGGACGGCGCGTTCACCACGCACAAGGGCCCCATCTTCGCCAACCTCGTCCTCGCCGACGAAATCAACCGCGCCCCGGCCAAGGTGCAGTCCGCTCTGCTCGAGGCCATGCAGGAGCGGCAGGTCACCATCGGCGGCGGCTCGCACAAGCTCCCGCGGCCCTTCTTCGTCATGGCGACGCAGAACCCGGTCGAGCAGGAAGGCACCTACCCGCTGCCCGAGGCGCAGACCGACCGCTTCCTCTTCAAGCTGCTCGTCGACTACCCCTCCGCCCCCGAGGAATCCGCGATGATGGAAATGTGGGGCCAGGTCACCCGGCAACCCGAACTCAAGGCCGTCTCCAGCGGCGCCGAGCTCCTCGAGCTTCGCACGCAGGTCGACGCCATCCATGTCTCGCCCGCCGTGCAGGCCTACATCCTCGCCCTTGTCCGCGGCTCGCGCGACCTCGCGGCCCAGGTCGAGGGCGGCACCTCGAAGCGCCTGCTCAACTTCGGCGCCTCGCCCCGCGCCTCGCTCGCGCTCTTCCAGGCCGGCCGGGCCCTCGCCTGGCTCCGCGGCGAAGACTACGTCTCGCCGGCGCTGGTGCAGGAGATTTTCCACGACGCCCTCCGTCACCGCGTCGGTCTCACCTACGAAGCCGAGGCCGAGGGTCTCACCTCCGACAAGATTCTCGACCAGGTGCTGATCCGCACGCCCGTTCCGGCCAAGGTCTGACGCCGCCCGCGCCCATGTCGCCGTCGCCTGTCAACGAGCACACCTCGCTGGTCACCTCCCAGCTCGCGCTGCTGAAGCAGCTCGAGTGGCGCGTACGCCATGCCGTGGAGAACGTGCTCAGCGGCGAATACCGCTCCGCCTTCCGCGGCCGCGGCATGGAGTTCGACCAGGTCGTCAAATACACCTTCGGCGACGACATCCGCGACATCGACTGGAACGTCACCGCCCGCCTCGGCGAGCCCTACCGCAAGAAATTCATCGAGGAACGCGAGGTCTCCCTGCTCCTCCTGTTCGAGGACAGCGTCAGCCTGCAGTTCGGCTCCGGTGCGCAGTCCAAGCGCGAGGCGCTGCTCGAGCTGGCCGGCCTCGTCATGATGCTCGGCGCTGTCAACCGCGACCGCGTCGGCTTCCTCCACGCTTCCGAGGCCGGCTATACGCTCAAGGAACCCGTGCGGGGCCGGGGGCAAATCCTCCATGCTGCGGCCCAGCTTCTCGGCCAACCGGCTCCGACCATCGAAAATCGAGACTCAAAAATCGAAAAATCATTCATTCCCTGGCGTCTCCTCGCCAAGGCCGCACCGCGCCACAGCATCCTGATCTGGCTCGGTGATTTTCCGCCGCGCGTCGAGCCCGAGGGCTGGAGCGTGCTCTCGCGGCGCTACCAGCCGATGGGTTTCCGCGTGGACGACCCTTGGGAGCGCGAACTGCCGCACGACCGCACGCTCACCACCTATGACCCCATGGCCGGCCGGCTCGTCACGCTCAACGGCGCCTCGTCAGCGCAGCGCGCCGCCCATGCCGCCTGGGTGCAGCAGCGCGAGAACGCGTTCCGGGCTATTTTGCCCGATCCCCTGAGTCGGCTCGTCGTCGGCACCGACGAGGAGCGACTCGAGGCCCTCGTGAAATTCTTCCACGCCCGCATGTTTGCGCGCACCCGCCGCTGATGACGCTCACCAACTACACCCTGCACGATCCTTGGTGGCTGCTGGTGCTGCTCGCCCTGCCGCTGCTCGTCTGGGTGCGCGGGCGGCGCGGCGCCCCGGTGCTCATCGTGCCCTTTGCCGCGGCATGGCACCGGCCGTCGCTCATCCCATCCTCGCGCTGGCCCGCCGCCCTCGCCCTGACCGGCCTCATCCTGCTCATCGTGGCGCTCGCCCGGCCGATCAAGGTCGAGGACAAACGCGAGGTGAAGCAGCAGGGTTACGACCTGATGCTCGCCATCGACCTTTCCGGCTCGATGCTGGCCGAGGATTATGAGCGCGATGGCGTGCCCATCAACCGGTTGCAGGCCATCAAGCCCATCATTCAGGCCTTCATCTCCCAGCGCCCGAGCGACCGCATCGGCATGGTGGTCTTCTCCGGCCGCGCCTACACCCTCGCCCCGCTGACCTTCGACCACGAATGGCTGGGCCGTCAGATCGAGCGCCTGAAAATTGGCATGATCGAGGACGGCACGGCGATCGGCGACGGACTCGGCGTGTCGCTCACCCGGCTGGAACAGGCCGGCCGCGAGGAGGGCAACCGGCGCAAGGGCGCCTTTGTGGTGCTCATGACGGACGGCGCCAACAACCGCGGCCTGCTCACACCCGAGCAGGCGACCGACATCGCCAGGTCCCGCGGCGTGCCGGTCTACACCATCGGCGCCGGCCGCGACGGCCTCGTGCGGATGCCGGTGTTCGACGACAACAACAACAAGATCGGCTACCGCCGGATGATCTCCGACCTCGACGAAGGTCAGTTGCGCGCCATCTCCGACGCCACCGGTGGAAAATTTTTTCGCGCCTTTGACGTTGATACCGCCGAGAAGGCCTTCGCCGCGATCGACAAGGCGCAGAAGATCGAATTCACCGCCAAATCCTACCTGGTGACGACCGAGTTTTTCGCCTGGTTCGCCGTGCCCGGCGCCGCGCTGCTCTTCCTCGGCGCGCTGTTCGCCCTGCCGCCGCAATGGCCCTTCCGCGGCAGGGTGCGACCGCGGGGCGCGCCGCAACCCAACGGCCGGCCCGGCGGTCCGGCCCTACCCGGCAAAAGCGCATGAGCTTCCATTCGCCCCATATTCTCTGGCTGCTCGTGCCGCTCGTGCTCCTCTTTTCGTGGGAGCTGGCCCGCCACACCAACCGCGTGGCGGCCCACTGGCCCAAGATCGCCCGCGCCTGGGCCGGGGCCTTCGATGTCTCGCTCGGCGTCCAGCACACGACCGCCGAGACGCGCCCGCGCATCTGGCTCTGGTTCGGCCTGGCTCTGTGCATCGTCGCGCTCGCCCGCCCGCAATGGGGCACCGTCGAGGAACAGGTGTTCGACCAGTCGCGCGAAGTGATCATCGCGGTGGATCTTTCCAAGTCGATGCTCGCGCAGGACGTAAAGCCCTCGCGGCTCGACCGCAGCAAGCTGCTCATCCAGTCGCTGCTCGACGGGCTGAAGGGCGAGCGCGTGGGCCTCGTGCTGTTCGCCGGCACCGCTTTCCTGCAAAGCCCGCTCAGCTCCGACTACGAGGTGTTGCGGGAATTCCTGCCCGCGCTGAACCCGGACTACCTGCCGGAGGGCGGCTCGAACTACAAGGCCATGCTCGAAGCCTCGATGTCGGCCTTCGGCACCACCAACGCCGACCGCTATCTCATCATTTTGAGCGACGGCGAAAGCACCGAGGACGAGTGGAAGGGCCTCACCGATTCGCTCAAGCAGAAGGGCATCCGTGTCATCGGCCTCGGCATTGGCACGGCCCAGGGTTCGTTCATCCCCGATGCCGGCGGCGGCTTCGTCAAGGACGAGCGCGGCGCCGTGGTCATGTCGCGGCTCAACAGCTCGACCCTGCAGGAACTGGCGCAGGTGACCGGCGGCGCCTACACCGACGCCAGCGCGTGGGTGGATTTGGCGGCGCTGCTCCGGAAAACCGTCGAGGCCGGCCGCAAGGGCGAGTTCGCCGAGAAGAACACGACGCGTCTGATCGAGCGTTTCCAGTGGTTCCTCGCGCCCGGCCTGCTGCTGCTGCTGGTCAGCTTCTGGGCGGAATTCCCCGTGCGCCCGATGGAACGGGCCTTGCCGCTCGGCCGGGCCAGAGGACGGAATACGGAGAACAGGGGACAGAGGGCGGCCATTGCCACCGCGATCTTGGTTCTTCTGTCCTCCGTCCTCTGCCCTCCGTCCTCGGTGCGCGCCGCTGAACAGAATTCAAACGAGACCTTGGCTGCGCCTCTCACCAAAACGGTGGAGCGACTGGCCAACAAGGACAGCCTTTCGGCGCGCGACTGCTCTGAGTTGGCCTCGACCACCATCACCTACGGTCAGCGCCTGAAGTCCGCCCAGCAGCACCCGATCGAGAATGTCATCCGCGACGCCCTGCAGGCGGTGGACCTCGGTGAGAAAACCGACGCCAAGGCCGCGGACTGGCCGAAACTTCGCCAAGATCTGGAAGACCTGCTCAAGCAGGAAGAGCAGCAGAAAAAGGAACAGGAAAAGAAAAACGAGGAGCAAAAGAAGCAAGACCAACAAAACCAGAATCAATCCCCGCAGGACCAGCAAAAGTCCGACCAGCAGAAACAGGAGCAGCAGCAACAGGAACAACAGCAGCAAAAACAAAACCAGGACGCCTTCGGCGACATGAAGAAACAGCAGGAGCAAAAGTCGGACCAGAAACCACCGCCGCAGCCGGGCACACAGAAAGTCGGCGGCCAGCAGGACAGGAAGCCCCCCGAGCCGCAGGACTCCGAACTCGCCATGCCGCTCCAGAAACTTGACCAGGTCCGCAGCCAAGATTCCCCCGCCAAGCTCCAGCAACTCATGCAGGGCCAGCAACAGAAGACCAAAACCACCGGCAAGGATTGGTAATCTACATGCGACGCATTACGCACAGCACTTTCTTTCCCTTTGTAGGAGCCTGCTTGCAGGCGATTCTGCAAACCATCGCCTGCAAGCAGGCTCCTACATGGATGCTGCTCATGCTCGCCAGTGTTATGCACGCCCTCGCCCAATCCGTGCACTGGGAACCGCCGGGTGGGCAGCTGGGCTTCAACCAGGTGTCCCAGCTCTCGCTGGTTTTTGAAAATTGCGACCCCGAAGGGGAGCCCGCGCTGCCCCGGATCGATGGGCTGGCCCTCGGCCAGCCCTCGCAAAGCACCGAGACCAGCATGGTCAATTTCCACACGACCACCCGCTTTTCGATCATCTATCCCGTGCGCCCGACGAAGCGGGCCGGCACCAGCATCCCGGCTTTCGACATCAAGACGGACAAGGGTACGATCCGGGTGGCGGCCGCCAATTACACGGTGGGCGACGCCACCGTCGGCAACACCGGTCTCGCGGTGGATGACATCGCCTCGGCCAGGCTCGCCGCGCCCCGGGGATCGTTTTGGGCCGGCGAGGTTTTTCCGATCACTTTCTCGCTGAATATTGTCAAACGCTACCTGCACTCGGTCGATCCCCGCCTCGATTGGCAGCCCGCCCCGCTCGTCGTCGAGGACTGGAGCAAGCCCGATCCGTCGGAGACCATGATCCGCGGGGAACGCCGCTGGGTGGTCAGCCAATCGACCAATGGCCATGTCAATCGGCCCGGCAGCTACACCATCAAGCCCGTCACCCAGACCATCAACGTGATTGTCGGCACCACGGGGTTCAGCTTCCTGAGCCAGAACGCCGTTGAACAACGGCTGCTCGAGTCGAATCCCCTCGAGCTGACCATCAAGCCGCTGCCGCCCGCCCCCGCGGATTTTTCCGGCGCGGTCGGCGAGTTCACCTTCACCTCCAAGGTCGTGCCGGTCACCGCCGCCGTGGGCGAGCCCATCACCTGGACCCTGGAGCTGGGCGGCACCGGCAACTGGCCCGACATCACCGGCCTGCCACAACGCGAGGTTTCCAACGACTTTCAGGTCGTGCAGCCCAAGTCCAAACGGACGATGAAGGAGGGTTCGCTCTTCGAGGGCACGCTCACCGAGGACGTCGTGCTCGTGCCCACCCGGCCGGGCAGCTACCGGCTCGCGCCGGTGCGCTTCACCTACTTCGACACG
>DATFUQ010000079.1:0-10260 GCA_035260745.1 Lacunisphaera sp.
CCCGTCGGCTGAGCCGTCGTGCAGCACCGGGAAATAGACGGCGAAGGAGGGGGATTGCAGCGGCGACTCCAACGGAGCGGCGACGGCGAAATCAAGGGTCCGGCGGGCGGCTTCGACCGCCGCGCGGCGCACGGGATTGTCCGTGTGGTCAAGATGGGGGGCATCCTCGTTGCCGGTGCGCGGCCAGTACCAGCGGGTGCGCAGTCCCGAGTCGACCCACGAGATCGAGCGGTAGCCCTCGAAATCCCGCAGGTATTCGGCGGTTTCCTTCTCCCACTGCGCCGGCGTGAGGTCGGGGGAACCGGTCCAGCGCCGGGCCTGGCGCGACAGGCTCTGGATGGTGGATTCGGATTCGCGGCTGAACAGCGACGCGATGTTGTTGATCGTGAGCTGGGTGGTGCTGTTGGTGTAGGTGAGCTCGCGCTGGCGCAGGGCAATCCAGAAGGTGAAGGTGACTGCGACGCTGCACACGACGACGGGCAGCCAGAGCCAGCGCGGCCCGGCGCCGAGCCCGTCCGGGTTGTCGCGAGTGGCGAGGTAAATCAGCGCCAGGCCCAGCACGATCAGCGCGAGGGCGGTGTGCGGCCCGAGGCGCGCGTAGGTCTGCCAGAATTCCACGTCATGGAGGCCGATGCGGTAGCCGAGCAGCCCGGTCAGGCCGTAGGCGGCGCAAAGCGAACCGAGCAGCGCGAGGAGAATCGGGCGCCGGGTGGCGCCGGGGCGCGCGCCCAGCCAGGTGAGCAGCAGTCCGCCCACCATGAATATTGCGGCGAGGGCCGCGGGCATGCGCGCGACGTTCGGTCCGGCGCTGACGGCTTCATGGTTGACCAGCAGGTTGTCGATGCCGAGGTCGGCATCCAGCGGGCCTTGGATCAGGGTGGCCCAGGCCAGCACGGTCGCGATCAACCCCAGCGCGAGCCCGGTGCGTTTCCAGCCGAAGCCCAGCGCGATGGGCGTCAGGCCAAGCAGGATGAGGCAGGCGCACGCATTGGCCGGCAGAGCCGCATCATAGGAACGCGGCTGCACCAGGGCAAGATTACCCGACCGCCAGCCCCACAACACCGTCAGGCCGTAAAGCGCGAAGGCCGCAAACGGGACGAGGTAGCCGTATTGCAGTATGCTTCGCCGGGTTCGACTCGAGGAGGGCAGCATGGGCGCGGTTCAATTAGCTAGGGTGGCGATTTTGGCATAGCAATGGTTTTAGGGGTTTCCACCCAGGCAAACGGGGATGGATTTTCGCCAGGCCAAAACCCACCGGACTTTAACCCTTTGGCGGGTTGGATTTTCCCGGCTCGGCCTGCGGGTCGGGGGCGGAGGGATTTTTTGGCGCGGCCGCGGGATTTTCCGGATGGGAGCCGGAGGGGCCGACGACGATGGACCAATCCGGGTTGCTGAGCGGGCCGGTGAGTTTCAATTCCAGGATGCTGGTGATCGGGTTGACGATGATGCCAAGGGCCTCGGTCAGCAGGGTGTGCTTTTCCTCGAAGGGTTTGAACTTGGCCGCGAAATCCAGCGAGTTGGTCGCGAATTCATAATTGCCGCGCGCGTCGATGACGGCGCTGGGCCCGGAGATTCTCAGGTCGGGGAAGTTCAACCGCCCGGCCTCCATCTTGAAGCTGGTGCGCACCTCGTCCAGCTTCAGGGAGGAGAAGTTCAACGACAGCGTGCTGAGCACCTGCGACAGCAGGCCGAACAACTGGATTTCCCCCAGGTTCGCGCCGGTCAGCGCCGCGTTGCCGGTGCCGGTGAAGCTCGCGATGTCGCCCGGCTGCCCGAGCGCGGACACCGCCAGGTCCAGCCGGCCGCCCGAGGCGCGCTGCATAAATTTGCTCGCGGCCGCCGACGCGACCTTGTTCTGCCCGGTGCGGTTGAGCTGGTATTCCTCCACCGCCCGGATGGTGCGGGCGAGGTCCGCGCCGTTGAGATAAACGTCAAAGCCCAGCCGGCGGTTATCCGGCGGCCCGCTGACGGCGGCCTTGCCCGTGCCCTTGCCGCCCGCCGTCGTGAACTGGATGTCATCCAGCCGGACGTCCTGGCCCGTGACCCCGCCGGCCACCTGCACCGTCTCCAGCGGGAACCCATAATAATGCAGGCCGCCCTCCGCCTGGCCGGTGAAGGAATAATTGGGCGTGGCATGCGGCGCCTTGCCCTCGATGGTGCCCGCGGCATGCACCCGCGGCGGTGAGTTGAATTGCATGGTCGCCAGGAGCGAGTCCATCCGGCCCTCGAGCATCTCCGCGTAGACCGCCGGGTCGACGCTGCCCGAGAGGTCGAACTCCATCCGCTGCGTCTCACGCGTGGCCGGGTTGCCCCAGCGCTTGATCCACCCGTCGAGCCGCTGTGCGCCGCCGGCGCGCGTGGCGTTGAACTCGATCACGTGGGTGAAATGCGGCCGCAGAAAAACCAGCGCGTGGGTCTGCTCGAAGTCCCCGCCCCACACCCTGGCCGACCGGGCCTCGGTCCGCCCGAAATAAACGGTGCGGGCGGCTTCCTTCCAGCGGCCGGACACATCCACGACGGCCTCGGGGAGGGCGCCCGGAAAGGCGAAGTGCTCGTTCCAGAATTTCGTCCACCAGTCGCCGCGGAACCAGCCGCTGATGTCCGGCGGCCGCAGCCGGCCGCTCAGCAGCATGCGGTAGTCGGTGGTCGAAAAATCCATCCAATAGGAACCGCGCGCGACATTCCCGGCCATGGTGACCCGGGCATCGCGGGCGAGGAAATCCGTGCCGTTGATGTCGATCCGCCCGCGGGCCGAGGTGATTTTCACCCCGTGCGAGTCGAGCCGCCCGGCGTCCACCCGGCCCGCCGCGCTGACGAAGCGCCAACCGGGGCCGAAGCGCGCCTCGCCGTGAAACGCCACGGGATCGGCGAAGACAAAATAGGGCGCGGCGCGCGGGGTGTGCACCGTGAGCACCCGGTTGATCAGCCCGGCGGCCGCGCGGCCCTCGGCCAGGAGGATGCGCGCGGATTGCTCCTGCAACCGGGCCTCGACCTCGGCGGCGAGGAATTCCCCGTCGATTTGCGCCGCCACGGTGGTGCGCACCTCGTCGGGCCAGCCGGCCAGGTCGGCGCGCAGCACGGGGCCGAGCGCCGACTCGCCCTCCGTCGTCACCGTGCCGGCCGCCAGGAACGCCTCCACCGGGCGCGCGGAAAAACTCCCCGGCAGAAACCGGGCGGAGAGAATGGCCCGGACGTTTTCCACGGCGCATTCACCCCGGAAACTGGCGCGGCGGGCGGCGGCATACAGGCGCACCGGGCGTTCGTCCAGGCCGTCGAGCCGCACGATGGCGGTCGCGGCGAACGGGCCGAGGGTGAGCGGCTGGGCCCACGGCTGCGACGCGACCTTGGCGGTGAGGAGCAGGTGCGCGAGATTGCCAACTCCCGCCGGGCTTTCCAGGCGCACGGCCAGCGAAGGCTCCTCGAATGCGTCGAGCTGGTGCAATTCGAGCGCGAGCCGGCGGCTGAGTTGCAGAAACTGGGCGGCAATGGCGTCGGGCGACAGCGGCGGGGCTCCCGCCGGGCGTGTCGGCACCGTCAATTCACCCTGGGCCGTGATGGACAGCGGGCCGATGCGGCCGGTGAACTGGTCGACCAGCCAGCGATTGTCCTCGTGCCGCAGCACCAGGGCCAGGTCGCGGACCAGCGGCTCGACGGTGCCGCTGGGCGAAAGCATCGCGGGCAGTTGCAGCGCGGCGCCCTCGAGGCGGATTTCGTCGGGGATGGGCCGGCCGGCCAGCACCGACCAGATATCGCGCCGGACGTAGATCAGCCGGCAGGTGAGCAGCGGATCCGCAAACTGCCGGGAGCGGAGCTGCACATCCTCCAGCAGGATGATGCCGGTCGGATCAAGCCGGGCCCGGCCGAACTTGATGGCGAGGTTGGCTTTCGCCAGCTCAGCCTCGGCGCGCCGCAGTACGAAATCCGGCACCGGCAGCTCCTTCGCCACGGCGACGTAGATGAGGGTGGCGAGCGAGGCTCCGAGCACCAGCCACACCGCCCAGCACACGAGCGTGGCCGCGCAGGAGCCGCAGAACCGCAACACGGTGGGAACTGGCTGAGGAGAGGAGGGAGGCATTTTCTGTAGCGGCGGTCTATGACCGCCGTCATGAATTCACAGTCAGAAGCGCAACTCGTGGATCAAGCCCTGATAGGGCCGGGGCTCCGTGACAGAAGTGAACAAAAGTCGCGTGAGATGTCGGTTGAGCGAGAATCAACTGCCGTTGAAAAGTGCAAATGGTGAGAAAATAGAGCGGGTGCTTTAGGTGGACTTGAGTGAGACGGTTGAGGCGTGGCTTATGCACACAGCATGAAAACCGGCGGGCAGAGACTGCCGCTGCAGTCATGGCTTGCCAGTAACAGCTGGAGTTGCGGGTTTTTCGGTCTTGGTTTCCGCCGGCTTGGCCGGCGCGGTCGGAGGGACAACGGGCAGGCCGGGGTCGTTTTTCGTGGAGTAGGTAAGGATGAAGAGCGCGTCGAGCATCTCCTGCGTCACCTCGAATTCCACGCCGCCAAAAAATTCCATGGTGCCGGCCAGCAGGGTCGTGCCGTCCAGGCGGTCGGTCAGGAAAAGGGTGGAGCTGGAATTCTGCGCCGCGCCGCTGCCTCCGGCAAAAGTGGCCGTGATGTCCAGCCGGTATTTCCACGGGCGCGGCCCCGAAGCGGTGTCGGCGTGGTCGGGGGAGAAGCTGTCAGTGGTGAAGCGCCTGGCGCGCAGCGTGCGCAGGTGGCCGAGCAATGCGCCCAGGGCCGCGCGCGCCTGGTCGGGGATTTTCGCCATGGCGAGCGACTCGGGGGTGAGGGCGGTATCGTTGCTGACGTTCCACAGGAGCTGGTCGCCGGGCAGCTCGGTGAGCTTGAGCCCGGTGATGCGCGCACTCTCCGGCAGTTCGCGCAGCAGGCGCTGCCGGTAATGGCGGGCCAGCGCAGGGGTCGCGTCCAGGATATCCGGCAGGATCGAGTAGACATACGGCGCGTTGGTCACGCGGGCGAAGGCCTCGCCGGGTTTGTCGGGCGAGATCCCGATCTGGAGCGTGAGCGTGGAGGGGTCGGTGCCGCGGGGACCGCCCCCGGTGTTGAGACCAAGCGTCAGTTCCCGCTCGGGGCGGTTGAAGCCGTAGTTCTCCAGGTCGGCGGCGGAGGGGGCGTCGCTCAGGAATTTCCTGACGGCGAGCAGAGAAATTTTTTGCAACACCTCGGTCACCACCGCGGAGTCGGCGGCGGCGGTGAGCGGCGCCTGGCCGCTGACACGCACGACGGCCTGCCAGCCCTCTTTCGCCGCGGCATCCGCCGGCGCTGGGGTTTTGGCGGACGCGTCGGCGGGCGGGGGCGCGCCGGCGAGGAGCGCGGCCGGCTCCAGCTTTTGGAGCGTGAGCTCCGGCTGGCCGGGCGCGACGATGGTCAGGGTCTTGACCGTGTTCGGCTCGAAATCGAGCACGTGCGGATCGCGCAGCGTTTCCTGCGCGGTCCGGAGGATGTCGAGCAGCGGGGCGGGCACGGCGACCGTGAAGACGACGGCCTTGTCCTCGATCTTGGCGAAATACTCGCCCGCGGCGGCGCTACCGTTGCTGGCTGCTGCCAGCCCGGTGTTTGTCCCGGAAACTCCGCGCTCCGCCGGATTTCCGGGCAAAGGGGCGCCGAGCAGCAGCGTCTCCCGGCGGGCGTTGCCCTCGAGGGTGACGCGCAGGACGGGCGCGTTGAGACCGGCGCGCTCGAGGTCGGTGTCGCGGGGCTCGAGGAAATTTTTCGCGTTGAGGCTGTTGAGCGCGTTGATGGTCACCTCGACGGCGTTCTTGCTGGCCCGGGCGAGGATGGGCGTTTCGAAGCCCCAATGGCCGGCGCTGTAGCGGAGGCGGACCTTTAGGTTGGAGGGCGGGGCGGTCTGGAGGTTGAGCGAGCGGACCTCGAACACCGGGATGGTGAAGATTGAACTGGCGCGGAACTGGTCGAGCGGGAGACCGACGCTTTCCGCCAGGCTGCGCCCGACCACGTGGATGACCGTCCCGTCGGGCGAGAGCACGTAGAGGCGCTTGCCGATCTGGGTGTCGTCGCCGATCTTGAGGGTGTAGGATTTTCCGGCGGAGGTGAAGGCGAGGGTGATGGCCGGATCGGCCAGGCCGAAGTCGGCCAGGGTCTGGTTGCTGGCGGCGAGGTCGGCCACGGCGAAGCTGGTCTCGTGCTCGAGGAATTGCAGTTCATTGAGGACGCGGGCGACGGCGTTCCGGTCGGCGGGCCACTCGTAGGGTTGGGTGAGCCACCACGCTTCGCCCCGGCGCTCAAGTTTCACCGGCGTGCCGGTGCGGCTGGTGCGGGTGAGCGAGTCAATGGCGGCGACCTCGGGGCCGAGCACGCGCCGGCGCGCCTCGAGGGTCTTCTGCTCGTTGATCCGGGGCAGGTCGTAGTAATAAATGTAGCAGAACAGGACGACGTTGAGGAAGAGCAGGACGACGGTGACTTTGGAGCGCATGGCGAGAGAGGTTTAAGGTATAAGCTGTAGGAGCTGCTCCCGGCGGAAGTGGGGTGGGTTTGGTAGGGCTTAAAACTTAGAACTTATAGCTGCGGAACGTCAGTTCCGCCTGGTCCAGTAAACGATGAAGCCGAGCAGGGCGACGACGCCGGGCACGGCGAGGAACAGGCCGAGCCGGAGGCGGACGAGCTCCTCCTGACTGAGGGTGAGTTGAAAACGCTGGATGGGCCGGGCCGGGATGTTGAGCTGCGTGTCGCGGTCCACGGCCCAGTTCACGGTGGCGAGGAAGAGGTTGAGGTTGCCGATGTTGATGATGCGGTTGTTGGTGACCAGGTCGGCCGTGCCAAAAACGGCGAGGCGGCCGCCGCGCACGCTGAGGGGCAGGTTGTTCGCGGGCTTGAGGCGCTCGGAGATGACCATGACCCCGAGCTGGCCGATCAAATCCTGGCCGGGGGTGGGCGAAGGCGGGATGTGCAGGCGGTAGCTGGTTTCGCCCCAGGCGGTCTCGCTGGTGACGACGAGCTTCTTGACGCTGAGGCCGTCGTCGGTGGAGCGCCCGATGTCCTCGCTGACCACGCGGGCCGGGCCGACGAGCAGGGGCAGGTCGTTGTTGATGAGATTCTGGGTGATCTCGTGCGGCAGGTAATGTTTCAGGATGAGGTCGTTGGTCTCGGAGAGATTGTTGCTGCTGATGTCGTAGATGACATTGTCATAGACAATGACGCCCCAGTCGAAGAGCAGGTTCTCGAGGCCGTGCGTGCGTGTGGGGTCAATCATCAGGATGAGGCGGCCGGCGCGGGTCTGGAGGTAATTGCGCAGCAGTTCCTCCTCGAAGGGCTGCACGCGCCCCTGCTGGCCGGCGATGACCAGCAGCGCGGCATCATCTGGGATCTTGTGCGTGAGGCTGAGGTCGAGGCCGGCGGTCTCGAAATTGCGCGAGCGGAGCTCGTCACGCAGCTGCGAGAGGCCGCGGACCCCGTCGACGTCCTCCGGCTTCAGCTCGCCGTGGCCGCTGAGGAAATAGATCATTTTCTTGCCGGGGCTGGAGACATCCAGGATGGCGGCGGTGAGGGCGGATTCGCCCTTGAAGGCCTCCCGGCTGATCTTCTTCCTGACGACATAGAAGTCGAAAAGCGGGAGCACACGACGATGGCCCTCGCTGGTGAGCACGACAACGTTGGGCTGGTCGAGGCCGAGCGCCACGGCGGTCGCGCGTTCCTGATAGACATTCACGTAACGGACCTCGATCTTGCCCTTGCGGCTGTTGCGGGTGAGGTAGGTGTATTCGCGGAGCAGGCCGCTGATGTCGCGGAAGGCCTGCGCCGCCTCCGCATTTTCACTGTCATCGGTCAGGGTGACGGTGATCTTCACATCCCGCTCGAGCCGCTCGAGGTAGGACTTGGTCTCGGCGGACAGCGAGTGCTGGCGGGCCCGGGTGAGATCGAAGCGCGTGTTGTGGCTGAGGGCGACGTAGTTGAGCCCGCCGAAGAGGGCGAGAAACAGCACGGCCTGCAGGAGCAGGTTGATGAACCGGATCCAGCGGGCGGCGCGGAAGCTGTCGGCGAGGTTCATTTCAACTGTTCAGGATCTTGGCCTCGACGCCGAGGATGCTGAAGATGAGGGCCAGGGTGGCGCCGGTGAGGTAGAAGAAAACCTCACGCGTATCGATGACGCCGTTGGTGAAGTCCGCCACGTGGCCGGGGATCCGCAGCGCGTCGAGCGCGGCCTTGACCGGCGACAGCACCTCGGTGTTCAGCGCGCTGAGGTCCCCCAGGTAGCTGAGCCCGCCAATCAGGCCGAGCAACATGGTGAAGCAGAGGATGCCGGCGACCGCCTGGCTGCGGGTGAGCGCGCTGGCGAGGATGCCGATGGAGACGAAGAGCAGCCCGCTGACCGCGATGAACAGGTAGCCGCCGATGAGCGGGCCGGCGTCGAGGTAACGCACGTCGCGCGCATAGATCTGCAGGATGTAGTGGAAGCCAAGGGTCGAGCCCCACAGCAGCAGGTAGAAAAGGTAGGCGGCGGAAAATTTGCCCAGCACGACCTCGGCGGTGCTGACCGGCGTGGTGAGCAGTGTTTCCAGCGTCCCCATCCGGCGTTCCTCGGCGAAGGACTTCATCGTCAGCATCGGCACCATGAAGAACACCGGAAACCAGAAGAACTGGAAAAACAGGACGGCCGGCGGCGTCTCCTGCGCCTCCTTGCTGTAGATGTCCAGGATGCCGGCGAAGATGAAGCCCATCACCAGCAGGAAGAACACCGCGGCGATGTAGGTGCTCGGGCTGTAGAGCAGGGCCCGGATTTCCTGGGAGAGGATGGTGAAGTAGTGGCGCATTTAGAAATTATCGATTGCGGAATGCGGATTGCGGAATGGCGGACCGCGCCGGCCGGTCCCTGGGCGGGAAGACACCCCCCGGTACTGCGCACCACCCCTCTTTATAGAGGGGATATTGGCGGCGTAAATCCCCTTGAGAAGGGTGCCCGAAGGGCGGGGTGTGTGGATACATGATGGGTCTCAAAGTCTGGGCAGCGGGGCGCGGCTGTCGCCGTGCGTTTCCTTCTTGTCGGGGAGGCGCGCGTCCCAGCTGCGGCGGGTCGCGGCGAGGAAGACGTCCTCGAGCGAGGGCTGGGTGCGGCCGAGCGAGCGGACGCGGTAGCCGTGCGCCGGCAAGGTGTGCAGGAGTTTTTCGCCGAGGTCGGCCTCCGCCTCGGTCATCAGCGTGGCGGTGCAGAAGCCGTCCGGGCCGCAGTCGCCCAGGGCGGCGATCTTGAGGGTGGGCTCGATGGCCGACAGGTGCGCGGCGAGCGCGGCGGAGTCGCCGGCGAACTCCACGCGGTAGCTGGTGTGGCCGAAAATCTCGTGGCGCAGCTCGGCGGGCGAGCCCTGGGCGACGATGCGGCCGCTGTTGATGATGAGCACGCGGTCGCAGGTGGCCTCGATCTCGGGGAGGATGTGGCTGGAGATGATGACGCTCATCCGGCCCCGCAGGCTGGCGATGAGGTCGCGCACGATGATGATCTGGTGCGGGTCGAGGCCGATGGTCGGCTCGTCCATGATGATGGCGGCCGGCTCGGCGAGGATGGCCTCGGCGATGCCGACGCGCTGCTTGTTGCCCTTGGAGAGGCGGCCGAGGATGCGGTGGCGGTTGCGCTTGAGGTCGCAGAGTTCGAGCACCTCGTCGATGCGCGAGCGCAGCTTGGCGCGGGGCATCTCCTTCAGCCGGCCGCGGAACCAGAGGTATTCGGAGACGCGCATGTCGTCCGGCAGCGGGTTGTTCTCCGGCATGTAGCCGACGTGGCGCTTGGTGGCCTCGGGCTCGCTGGCCACGGGGTGGCCGCAGATGCGGACGGAGCCGGAGTTGGCCGGCAGGTAGCCCGTCAGGATGCGCATGGTGGTGCTCTTGCCGGCGCCATTGGGGCCGAGCAGGCCGACAATCTCGCCGCGCTTCACGGAGAAGCTGAGGTCGTTGACGGCGGTGAGCGCGCCGTAGGTTTTGACCAGATGGGAGACCTCTATGGTGATGTCGGGGATTTCGGCCATGCCGCGGGGATATTTACACGGGGATTCGGCCCCGCGGGCAAGCCTTGCCTATCAACCAACTGGAGCGGATTCCCGGGATAAGGTGACCTCGCCGGCGCGGAACCGTTCCGTGCGACCGGAGCTGAGCCGGACGATCAGCGAACCCTCGTCGTCGATGCCGGTGGCGGTGCCGGCGACGGTGCGGGTGCCCTGGGTGACGCTCACGGGGCGGCCGCGCAGCACGTCGTAGCGTTTCCAGAGGGTGGCGAACTTGTCC
>DATFUQ010000080.1:0-3221 GCA_035260745.1 Lacunisphaera sp.
CCGCCAATGACACCTCGGCCAACGATTTCCTGCAGTTCACCGGCGCCGATGGGCACAACACCATGGTGGATTCCGCGAACGGCGAGATCATTCTCGGCACTGGCGCCGCCGGCGGGGCCGTCAAGACGGGCGCGCCGTTGCGTGCGTCAATTTTCAAGAGCAATGTCGGCGATCTGTATCTCTTCGCCAGGAAAGTGACCGTCCAGCCATTCGAGCGACTGGTGGTCAAGAACGGCTCGCTGATTGCCATCGCCGACGGCACGACGCCGGACCTTTTCGGAGTCACGATGAGTAACACGGCGGTTTCAAATTACCTGGTCCTGGTCAGCACCACCAAGGACGCCCAGACCCCGGGCATCTTCCTGCGTTCGCGCGGACCCGCCACCGTCCAGGATTCGAGCACCACCACGAAGCAGGACCAGGGGACCGATCTGATTGGCGGCGCCGTGCTCTTCTTTAACACCAATTACAGCCAGAGTGGCACTTTCCCGACCCGCACGGTGTTTGTCCCCGCACCCGCGCCCGCCGGGACCGCCGGCTTCTTCGACTACACCATCTTTACCGGAAACATCCAGTCGTTCGCCGGATTGCTCACCATTGACATCCGGCCCGATGGCGCCGGGGTGACGAACAATGTGTTTGTGGCCGACCTGCTGGTCACCAATTCCTTCCGGCCCACCCGACCCAACCTGGTCTATCTGGATCTTAGCACCGTGCCGGGAGCTGGCGCGGGCCCGTTCATCGATCCGAGTGCGAATCTATTTGGTCTCACCAGCGAGCTGCCCCTGCGGCAACTGTCTTCGGGTAATGCGGCCCCGCGCACCGTCCTGCAGCAGGCCTTCACGCCGAACGTGCCCCGGGAGGACACGGATACCGCCCCGCCGGAAATCGACCTGTCCCCCGCCGTGCGGGAGCAGTTGCAGGCCCTCGGCATCTACGCCCGCGCCTTGCGGCCGACCGAGCTGAAGTCCCGCAAACTGCGGGCGGGCCTGTTCGTGACGGTTCCGGAACGGGAACGTCCGCGGGATTCCGAATACGAGGTCGCGGACGCCCGGGTCGAGGACCGGGCGGTGCGCGAGGTCATCCGCCTGGCCACGGCCACCGGCCTGCTCGGCGCGGACCAGCACAAACTCGACGATGTCGCCCGTTCGCTGGCGGCGAGCTTTGAGGCCTTCTCGGCGGCGTCCACCAACACGGACGCGAAGGACTTCCGCGCCTGGCTGGAGACGAATCACGAGGCCGACGCGGTGCGGGTGCTGGAGTATGTGAAGACGCTCCAGGAGACCCTGAGGCGGATCGAACTGCTGGGCCTGACCCGGCAGGAACTCGCCAGCTCGAAGGCCCAGATTTACGGCAGCATCCTGCGCGCCCGGCTCAACACCGAACCGGAATTCCTCCGGGCCCTGGTGGAGGGCGCGCCCGCCACCGCCCACGCGTCCCTGCCCAACCCGCCGGCGGGCCGGTCGGACACGGCGGTGGCCATGGCTCCGCCCCAGTGAGATGGAGGCGGGGCTATTTGCCCCGCGAGGCATGGGCTTCGATAATTGAACCCCGCGGGACTGATAGTCCCACCTCCAACAGCCAAGGGGAATCGCCCAAACCCTGACCGGATTCCATTGGCCACGAAAAACAGAAGAACCCGAGGGCGGGCGAAACTCACAAGACGCCTATAGGCGCGCGGAACATCAATCGTGGCGGAATGAGACTCTTTTTGTGACTCTTTGTGGCCAACGCTCTGCTCATTCCGAAATTGGTAACGCGGCCTCACGCGAAGGCTGATCAACGGCCCGGGCGCTTGGGGGCAAGCGCCCCTACCGCCCGATGCTGGAGGCCACCCATGATTCCTCCTTGTGCCTCCGGCCGGAATAGTTATCGAGGGGTCTGCCAATCATGGATACTTCACCGGGCTTCGGACAAGCTGAACAACCAAACCGCCGGCTGGCAGCGGTGATGTTTCTCGATATGGTCGGCTACAGCGCGATGATGTCCAAGGACGAGGCGCGGGCGCTGGCCTGCGTGGGCGAGCTGGAGAAACTCCTGCGGGCCGAGGTGCCGAGGGCCGGGGGGCGTCTGGTCAAGTTTTTGGGCGACGGTTCGATGGCCGAGTTTCCCACCGCCCTGTCGGCCGTGCGCTGCAGCCAGAGCGTCCTGTCGGCGGTCGAGTCCAACAACGCCTGGGTCCCCGCGGAAAAACGCTATTCCGTCCGTATCGGGCTGCATCTTGGCGAGCTTGTGGACCGGGCGGACGATATTTTCAGCAATGCGGTGAACGTCGCCGCGCGCATCCAACCGTTGGCCGATCCGGGTGGCATCGCCATGTCGAGTTTCATCTACTCCCAGATCGAAAACCAATTGGATCTGAAAGGCGTCTATCTCCCGCCGCAGAAGCTGAAGAATATCCCCGAGAAAATGCGCATTTTCCTGGTCGAGCCCGCCGCAGGGGTAACCACCGGCCGGGCCATCCGCCGGCATCGGGCCCTGGCGACCAAAGCCGTTGTTAACGTGGTGGTGGCGGTGCTGGTGGTGCTGGGGTTGTGGCTGGGTTATCGTTATTTTACCGGCCAACACTGAGTCGGAGACGGCCACGCGACGAGGAACCGTGCAGCCGCGTTGGAGCGGAGCGACAACGTGGAGGCAGGCTTAATAAAGCCACGCTTTCGCCTGCGGCTCAAGCGCGGCTACGTCTTTCACTCGAACCCCGCGGGACTGATAGTCCCACCTCCGCCCTCCACTCTTTTGCCTGACGACTGGTCAGGACAAATACCGGGTTGGCAGCAGCCAACAACGGCACACCCTCAACCCAGCATGGCCACGCCCGAAGCCCCCAAGATCATCTTCTCGATGCTCGGCGTCTCGAAGAAAATCGAGCGCAAGGAAATCCTCCGCGACATCTCGCTGTCGTTCTATTACGGCGCGAAGATCGGCGTGCTCGGCCTCAACGGCTCCGGCAAGTCCTCGCTCATGCGCATCCTCGCGGGCCTCGACCCGGACATCGACGGCCGCGTGCATTTCGAACCGGGTTACACCGTCGGCTTCCTGCCGCAGGAGCCGGCGCTCACCGCCGGGGCCACGGTGCGCGCCTGCGTCGAGGAGGGCGTCCGGCACCTGACCGACCTCACGGCGGCCTACGACGCCACTTGGGATGAACTTTCCGAAGCGGCCGATGACAGGGCAAAGGCCGCCATCGGCGACCGGCAGGCGAAGCTGCAGGAGGAGATCGA
>DATFUQ010000081.1:0-9302 GCA_035260745.1 Lacunisphaera sp.
GCCCGGCCGGCCAGACGCAGCTGCGCCGGTCTCGATGGACCGGCGCAGTGAAGAATGGTGCGGGCATAGGGAGTCGAACCCCAAACCTCCAGATTCGTAGTCTGGCGCTCTATCCAGTTGAGCTATGCCCGCACGAAGGAAGGGCGAATAAGCGAATATCCTCGGGCGACTTCAAGCAGAATTTTGTCCCGGCGCGAGCCTCCAGTCGAGCAGCTCCATCTGCAGCATCCGGCGGCCGTTGTAATAGTTCCAGTTGAGTTGGATGGCCAGCTCGAGCGGCGCGCCGACCGGCGGCAAGCGGTCCGCCTGTTTCCAGGCCACGCCGCTGATGCGACGCCCGGCGCTGTCCTCGCCGGCAAAGCGGAAATGCTGCTCCTTGAACACGTCGGGCCGGGTGCGCAGCCGGATGCCGCGCACGCCGAACACCGGCTCGGGATGGCCCATGCCGAAGGGCTGCAATTGCTCCAGCTGTTCCATCAACTGCTCGGTGAGCTGCGTCGCGTCCAGCCAGCCGGACAATTCCACGCCCGGCTCGGCCGCCCCGCCGTCCCGGCCGCGCCGGATGACCTCGTCGAATTGCGCGCGAAATTCCCCGAGCCGCGGCTTTTTCAGCGAGACGCCCACCGCCATCGGGTGGCCGCCCCAGCTTTCGAGGCAGGCGGAGCAGGCGCCGAGGATCTCGACGAGATTGAAGCCGGTGATGCCGCGCCCCGAGCCCTTGGCGAGTTCGCCCTCGTTGCCCAGCACGATGGTGGGCCGGTTGTATTTGCGCGAGATGCGGCCCGCGACGATGCCGACCACGCCGGGGTGCCAGGCCTCGTCGAACAGCACGAGCCCGCTGGCCGCGCTGAAATGCTCCTCGACGTAGCGCTCGGCGCGCTCGGTGATCAACCGCTCGATGTCCTGCCGCTCGCGGTTGAGGTCGTCGAGCCGGCGGGCGGTGTTGTCGCAGAACAGCGGATCCTCGCTGAGCAGCAGGTCGACGGACAGGGCGGCGTCGGCGAGCCGGCCGCTGGCGTTGATGCGCGGCCCGAGGCGGAAGGAAATGTCGGTGGGCGCGATGCCCTGCTCGCGCTTCAGGCCCGACACGGCCATGAGCGCCTGCAGGCCCGGGCGGCGCGTCTCGGCCACCACGCGCAGACCGTGGCGGGCGAAGACCCGGTTTTCCCCGGTCAGCGTCACGAGGTCGGCGATCGTGCCCATGGCCACGAGGTCGAGGTAATCCTTGAGCACGATGGACAGCGCCACGGGGTTGTTTTCCGCGCGCAGTTTCTTGAGCAGGCCGTGCGCGAGCTTGAACACGAGTCCGACGGTGCAGAGGTAGCGCCAGGCCTCGTCGCCCGGCACAGGATGGACGTGCGGGTTGATCAGCAGCGCACCGGTCGCCGGCGGCTCGGTGGAGCGGTGATGGTCGACGATGATGACCTCGACGCCGAGCGAGCGGAGATAGGCGACCTCATCGTTGGAGTTGGTGCCGCAATCCAGCGCGATAAACAGGTCCGGCCTGCCCTCCTCCAGCGCGCGGTCGATGGACGTGCGGGAGAGGCCGTAGCCCTCCTCCAGCCGGCGGGGCACCACGTAGCGCGGGTTGAGCCCGAGCCGGCGCAGGAGGCTGACGAGGATGGCGGTGCTGCACACTCCGTCCACGTCGTAGTCGCCGAGCACGACGATCCGCTCCTTGCCCCGCAGCGCGCGGAGCAGCCGGTCAACCGCGGCCTCCAGGTTAAAGAGCAGGAAGGGATCCGCGAGAGTCGCGAGCGCCGGCTGCAGGAAACGCGCAGCGGCGGCGGGCTCCGTCAACCCCGTGCGCAGGAGCAGTTCGGCCACGACGGGCGTCGTGCCGAGGCTCGACGCGAGGGTCGCCACGCTTTCCGCGCGGACCGGCGTGTAATTCCAGCGCATCGGTGTTCAGTTCTTCTTAGGTGGAGCCCGTTGCCCTCAACGGGCTGAACGCGTTGGGGGCAACGCGTTCCACCTTATTCCGAGGCGCGGGAGGAGCCGGCCCATTCGTATTTGGGCGCGATGTCGGAGTGGGCCTCGACGTGCTTCCGGTCGCCCTTGTGCCACCAGTAGAAGACCTGGGCGGCGATGAAGATGGCGGAGAAGGTCGAGGTGACGATGCCGACGAGGAAGGTGAACGCGATGTCGTGCAGCTGGCCGCCGCCGAAGAGGAAGAGCGCCAGCGCCGCGAGGAAGGTGGTCGTCGCGGTCATGATGGTGCGGGCGAAAACCTTCCGGATGGCGTTGTTGATGATGTCGCGCAGCGAGCCGGTCGGGTTGAGCTTCAACTCCTCCCGGATCCGGTCGAAGACGACGACGGTCTCGTTGATCGAGTAGCCGGCGACGCAGAGGATGGCGGCGACCATCGGCGCGGAAAACTGGTGGCCGAAGAGCACGAAGATGCCGATGTTCATCAGGATGTCGTGCAGCGTGGACGCCATCGCGCCGATGCCGAAGCCGAACTCGAAGCGGAAGGCGATGTAGACGAGGATGACGAGCATCGAGACGCCGATCGCGAGGACGGCGTTCCACCGGATCTCCTTGCCGATGGTGGCGCCGATCTGGCTGGTGCCGACCTTGTCGAGGCCGGCGTTCGGATAGGCCTTCTGCAGGGCGTCGAACAGCGCGTCGGACTTGCCGTAGGCGGTCTCGAGCTTGAGCTGCTCCTTGCCGCTGCCCAAGTCGCTGACGTAGGTCGGGCTGACCTCGCCGATATTGTTGGCCTTGGCCACGGCGCGGATGTTCGCGCCGTCGATCTTCTGCGTGAAACGGGCGGTGATCTGGTCGCCGCCCGCGAAGTCGATGCCGTAGATGTGGTCGCCCTGGTAGAAGACGTAGCCGATGCTGACCACCACGAGCGCGACCGAGCCGATGGCGCAGGGCTTGCCGTATTTCACGAAGTCCACCTTGAGGTCGCCCAGCATGCGCCGGAACGTGATTTTTTTCACGAAGTCGGAGTCGATCAGCAGCTCCATGATGAGGTGGGCGGTGATGAGCACGGAGAACAGCGTGGAGAGCACGCCGATGAGCAGGGTGACGCCGAAGCCCTTGATCGGGCCGGTGCCCAGCCAGATCATGATGCCGCAGATGATGAGCTGCACGAAGTGGGCGTCGAGGATGGTGGTGAGCGCCTTGTCGAAGCCGCCCTGGTTGGCGCTGGAGAGGGTCTTGCCGAGGGCCAGTTCCTCGCGCATGCGCTCGAAGATCAGGATGTTCGCGTCCACCGCCATGCCGATGGTGAGCACGATGCCGGCGAGGCCGGGCAGTGTCATCGTCGCCCCCAGGCTGGCCATGACGCCAAGGATGATGACGATGTTCACCGCGAGCGTGAGCACGGCCACGAGGCCGCCGGTCGCGTAGAAGGTGATCATGAACGCGCAGACCGCGGTCGTGCCGATGATGGAGGCCTTCACGCCGCTGGAGATGGCGTCCTCGGCGAGCGAGGGGCCGACCTCATACTGCTCCTTGATCTGGAGCGGCAGGTCGAGCGGGTTGTTGAGCACGTTGGCGAGGTCGATGGCCTCGCGCTGGGTGAAGGAGCCGGAAATCTCGGCGCTGCCGCCGCTGATCTGCTGCTTCACGGTCGGCGCGGAGTAGAGCTTGCCATCAAGCACGATGGCGAGGCGGCCGGTGCGGCCGCTGCGCTCGCCCTCGTCGGCGATCGCCTTGGTGACGTCGGCGAACTGCTTGCTGCCGGCCGGGGTGAACTTGAGGATGATCTTGAAGCGGCCGAACTCGTCCATGACCGGGTAGGAGTCGGCCACGCCCTCGCCGGTCATCTCGGGGATCTGTTTGACATAGAGCTCCTCGAGGTAGCTCTGGCCCCGGTTGTTATCCACCTCGAGCGACTTGGGCTCGTAGCCCGCGGGCCTCTCCTGCGGCGGCGCGATGGTGGGATGCACCATCTTGAAGTCGAGCCGGGCGGGTTTCTTGAGGCTGTTGACGATCTCGGGATTGTCCTTGGTGGAAACGCCGGGCAGCTGGACCTCGATGCGGTTTTCGCCGACCGGGCGGATGATGGGCTCGGTGACGCCGAGGCCGTTGATGCGGTTGCCGATGATCTCGACCGCCTTGTCGAGCTTCTCCTTGCGAACCTGCGGCTTGTCCGTGTTGGCGACGTTGGGGTCGACCTCGAGGGTGAAGGCGACGCCGCCCTTCAGGTCGAGGCCGAGTTGCAACTTGCCCTTGGAGCGGCGGAGCAGTTCGTCGAGGAGGATGTTGTTGCGCTTCTCAATGTTCTTGAGCGACGCCTCCATCCGGATGTCCGGGAAGAACTGCGAGAGGTCGAGCTTCTGCTCGAGGCCGATCTGCTTGAGGGCGACATAGACCGTGGGCGCCTGGCCGGATTTCACCCGGTCAGCCACCTGGGCCATGAGCTTGGTGAATTCGGCGGGCTTGCCGGCGGCTTCCTGTTTGACGTAGTCGCCGAAGGGCTGGTCCTTCAGCGGCATGAGGGTGAACACCGCCCACAGCACGAGGGCGGCGGACAGCACTATTTTCCAGAGGTTGCGACTGAGCATGGGTGTTGGTTGTTAAAGGGGGGCGGACGCGGCGGGGGTGCGCCGGGGACGGGCGGGCGGCGACGGACGCTCAGGCGGCGTCGGTTTTCTTGATGACCGTGCTGATGAAGCCCTTGCCGACCTCGACCTTGGCGTTGTTGTCGCCGATGCGGACGACGAAGCGGTCGTCCTTCACGCTGGTGATGGTGCCGTAGATGCCGCCGGAGGTCACGACCTCGTCGCCCGCCTGCAGCTGGGTCAGCATCTTCTCGTGCTCCTTCTGTTTCTTGCGCTGGGGGGCGATGAGCAGGAAATACATCGCGGCGAACATCAGCACGAGCGGCGCCAGCTGCATGAGGGTGGAGGCGCCGGAAGGCGCGGCTGGTTGGGCTTGAGCGAGGAGGAGATGTAACTTAGTCATTGCGTCTGCGGAGGTTTTGAAAAATTTGAAAAGGGCGAATAAGCCCAGCCGCATCTCAAAAAGCAAGCCTAACCCCCGCCCTTCTCACCCCGATAAATTGAAGACCAAATCCGCATCCAACTGGTCGGCCGCGCAGTCCGAGGAACATTATGGTTTTAAGCGCTGGGGCGCCAACCACTTCTCGGTGGATTCCGAGGGATTCGTGCAGGTGCAGCCGCTCGCCGACGGGCGCACCATCCGGCTGATGGACGTGATTGACGAGGCGACCAGCATGGGCCTCAAGGCGCCGCTGGTCATCCGCCTGCAGGACACGCTGCGCCACCGCGTCACCCAGCTGAACCAGGTTTTCCAGAAGGCGATCAAGGAGGAGGGCTACAAGGGCGAATATCGCGGCGTTTTCCCCATCAAGGTCAACCAGCTCCGCGAGGTCGTCGACGAGATCGTGTCGGCCGGCAAGGACTACCATTTCGGCCTCGAGGCCGGCTCCAAGCCCGAGCTGATGATCGCGCTCGCCATGCACGAGGGCGCCCAGCGGCTCATCATCTGCAACGGCTACAAGGACCACGACTACATGCGGCTCGCCCTGCTCGGCCGCAAGCTGGGCAAGCGGATCATCATCGTCATCGAGCAGCTCTCCGAGGTCGACAGCATCATCGAGATCTCCAGGGAGACCGGCGTGAAGCCCCTGATCGGCTTCCGCGTGAAGCTCCAGACCCGCGGCGAGGGCAAGTGGGCCATGTCCACCGGCGACAATGCCAAGTTCGGCCTCAATACCGCCGAGATTCTTTTTGCGGTCGAGAAGCTCAAGGCCGCCAAGATGCAGCAGTGCCTCAAGCTCGTGCATTTCCACATCGGCTCGCAGGTGCCCAACATCATCACGATCAAGGCCGCCGTCACGGAGGCCGCGCGCTTCTACTGCCAGCTCGCCAAGATGGGCTTCCCCATGGGCTACCTCGACGTCGGCGGCGGCCTCGGCATCGACTACGACGGCTCGCGCACCAACTTCGAGTCCTCGATGAACTACACGCTGGGTGAATACGCCCGCGACGTCGTGTTCAACATCCGCGAGATCTGCACCGCTTCGGGCGTCAGGCTGCCCGACATCGTCACCGAGTCCGGCCGCGCCGTCGCCGCCCCCCACTCCATGCTGGTCGTCGAGGTCTTCGAGCGCATCAACAAGCACGAGTCCCTCGGCCAGCAGCACCAGCCGAAGTCCCGGCACAAGATCGTCACCGCCATGGAGATTCTGCTGAAGAACAAGGCCAAGCTCGGCCGGCTTGAGCGCTTCCACGATGCGCTGCAAAAAAAGGAGGAGGCCTTCTCCCTCTTCAACCTCGGCTACCTCGACCTCGAGAACCGGGCCGCCGCCGAGCAGATTTTCTGGCAGATTTGCGAGCAGATCGACCGGGAGGGCACCAAATCCGGCTACCAGCCCGAGGAGCTGCACGACCTGAAAAAACTCCTCGCCGACCAATACGTCTGCAATTTTTCGGTCTTCCAGTCGCTGCTCGACAGCTGGGCGCTCAAGCAGCTCTTCCCCATCACTCCGCTGCACCGGCTGAAGGAGAAGCCCACGGTCAACGCCGTCCTCGTGGACATCACCTGCGACTCCGACGGCAAGGTGGACAGCTTCATCGACCTGCAGGACGTGAAGGACTACATCACGCTCCACCCGCCGAACAACGAGCCCTACTACCTCGGCGTCTATCTCACCGGCGCCTACCAGGACATCATGGGCGACCTGCACAATCTCTTCGGCCGCGTCAACGAGGTCCACGTGTTCCTCGAGGACGACGAGCCCAACGGCTTCTACATCGAGGAGGCGCTCGCCGGCTCGCGCATCGCCGACGTCATCGAGGGCGTGCAATACCAGTGGGAGGAGCTCTGCCGCCGCATCAAGCAGCAGATCGACCACGCCACGAAGAAGGATCTGATCAAGCCCCGCGAGGGCGTCCGGCTCGTGGAGTTCTACGAATCGCAGATGCTCGCCAAGACTTACCTCAACATCGAGCTGAAGAACGGGAAGAAGAAGCGGCGCTAGGCCCGAGATTTGTTATTCTGAGCGAAGCGAAGAATCCACAGTATCGAACGTGACATGAATTGGTTCAAAAAGCTAATTGGGGCCGATGAGCCCAAAATTGAGCTCAGTGTTACAAGAGCTCCGGTGGAAAAGGTGAACGGTATGCCCGTCTACGAGGATGGGATTAAATATGAGAAATTAGAACGCCGTGAGATCACGGTCACTCAGGACGGCCAGAAGATTAATTTGCCGATAGAAGTAATACGGGCCCGTTTTAAGTCGGGCTCTTTAAAGGGCGATGCCCCTGTCCTCGTTACCAACATCAACGGGGGTGAAACCTACTACTGTGGGGAGGGAACTGTTCAGAGCCTCGTAGCAGGCTGGGAGTCCGCCCCTCTAGAGTATTCCGATCCGCAAGATATTAGCCGAATGATGCAGGAATTCAGTCTGCCAGAGACGGGAATTAGAACTAAGGTCGCTTACAGTGAACTAAAGAAGCTCTATCGCCGTTGTGACGCCTACTACCGCTACATTCAAATTCACGACAAACAGTTTAAGCGTATCACAAAAACTGCCACGAGGGACCTGGTTCTGCTCCTCGACCAAACGAAAAACGGATGGGACGATACCGACGGAGAGCGGCGCTTCGCTGCCGAGGTGCAAATTCACCACCCTGACTTGGTTCGCAGTGAAGGGGAGAAGAAGCAAAAGAAGGTCAGAGAACAGAAACAGCGTTTAATAAACGCGGAAAAACAGACCTCAACTGATACCCGTAACTTCTTAACCAGATTTCCGCATAAGAGCCTTCAAATTGAGATTAAGGATGTTGGCTCATTTGAGATACGAGCACTGAAGGAAAAACTGAGGGATGGATCCGTAACACCTGAGACTCAGGTGCGTTATCGTCCAAACGCAGAGTGGAGCGAGCTATACGATTTTTTGGATGATTGGCTGCGGACGAAGGCGACAATTAATCAGATTCGCTATCTGAAAGCTCTCCAGAGCAGACACAAAATTAGGATGGAGATACCGCTAGACATTCCCAAAGACGAAATCTCCTCGAGAATTTCTGCCTTAGCCGAGAGCCATAGCTAGGATCACGTTTAACGATACCGGCAAGTTTGCTCTGGAGCGGCGGCGTTTTCCGCGCGACATTGCGGGCTGCATGAGACTACCCCTCGTCGCCCTGTTTGCCTTTGGGCTCGCCACAGCCGTCGCCAGCGAGCGCCAGACACTCAATTTCAACCCCGACTGGAAATTCCTGAAGGCCGACCCGGCGGGCGCCGAGGCGCCGGGGTTCGATGACTCCGCGTGGTCGACCGTCTCCACGCCGCACACCTTCAACGACACCGACACGTTCGACAACTGGTCCACGCCTGGACATCGCGGCGAACAGATCCAGTGGAGCGGCCGCACCTGGTATCGGAAAACATTCAACGCACCCGCCGCGTGGGCCGGCCGGAAGGTGTTCATCGAGTTTGAGGCGGCGCGACAGGTCGCAGAAGTTTACCTGAACGGCGCGCTGCTGGGCACCGCAAAGACCGGCTTCACTCCGTTCGGCTTCGACCTAACCCCGCACCTGAAATTTGGCGCGCCCAATGTCGTCGCTGTGATGGTGGACAACCGGTTCATGAAGGATCCGCTCGACCCGGGGATCGCCGCGCAGGCCGCGACCAATGAGAAGACTCACCCCAACCTCGGCCAGCTTTCCGCCAAGTTCAACGAGGCCATCCCCGACAACCTCGCCGACCTGCAGGCCGACCAGATCCCCTGGAACAACCCGCACTGGCATCCGGCGCACGGCGGCCTTTACCGCAACGTCCGGCTCATCGTGACCGACCCGCTGCACGTCACGCTGCCGCTCTACAGTTTTCTCCAGACCGAGGGACCCTATGTTTACGCCACCGAGGTCACGGAGAAATCGGCCAAGGTCGGCCTGGAGGTTCCCGTGCGCAACGAGCGCGCCGCCGCGGCCGACGTCGAACTGCGCGCCGAGCTGTTCGACCGGGACGGCAGATCCGTCTTTGCGCTCAAGCTTGGCGACCGCCTGGCCGCTGGTGAAACGAAGAAACTCGGGACCAATGTTGTCTTCCCCAACCCACGGCTTTGGGAGCCGGCTTATCCGCACCTCTACCGCGTGGCGCTTTCGCTCTGGTCGGGCGGTACGGTCATCGACACCGCCGAAATCCCGCTCGGCATCCGCGCCGTGCGCTGGGACGCGCAAGCCGGTTTCTTCATCAACGGCCAGCATCTGAAACTGCACGGCTGGGGCCAGAAGCCCACCGACGAATGGCCGGGCCTCGGCGCCGCGCAGCCGGACTGGATGCACTTCTACACCCTGCAGCTCATGAAGGATGCCGGC
>DATFUQ010000082.1:0-10094 GCA_035260745.1 Lacunisphaera sp.
GTTTTACGCGCGGATAGTCGACGACCCGGCCACCCTTGATGAAACGGCTGCCGAAAACACAATCCCAGCCTTCCTTGAGCAGGCGCCAGTAGCGCACGGCGTCGGCCGGCGAGTCGGAGGCGTCGGCCATCATGATGGCGCACGCATCGCCCTTCATCTGGCCGAGGCCGTAGAGGACGGCCCGACCGAAGCCATTCTGGCCGGGATTTTGGACGGGCACGAGCGTGGGGATTTTCTGCTCCAACTCTTGGAGCACCGCCCAGGTTTTGTCGCGACTGCCATCGTCCACCACCACGATTTCGTGCGGCACGCCCTCGCGCTGGAACGTCGCGTGGATGTCGGCGAGCGTGGAGGGCAGCGAGTCCTCTTCATCCCGGGCGGGGATGACGATGGAAAACAAGGTGAGCGGGGCGGCGGGCATGCAGGCGGAGAAATCAGGATGGAGCGGACAGGTCGAGCCATTTGGGGTGCACCTCCGCATGCCGGGCGATTTCCTCCAGCACCGCCGCGGTCGGCGTGGCCGGCTGCCAGCCCCAGACGCGCCTGGCCTTGGCGGAATCGAGCACGATCCAGGGAATGTCGAACGGCCGCGGGGTGCCGTCCTGCACGACTTGGTGCGGGCCGAAGCGCTTGGCGCACCAGTCGCTCAGCTGCTTGAGCGACATGGCCGACGCGGTGCCACCCGAAAGATTCACGATCCGGTCGCCCACCGCGATTTTCGGCGCCGCCAGCTGTTTTTTAAGCAAGGGCTCGAAGTCGCACGGGTGCAGGCAGTCGCGGACCTGGTGACCGTGTCCGCCGAAGCCGAGGTATTTCAGCGGGCGCTTCCGCAGCCACGAGTTGATCCAGTAGGCGAAGATGCCCTGGTCGGCGCGGCCGAACTGACCGGCGCCGGCGAGCACCCCGCACCGGTTGATGAACACCGGAAACCCAAAAGCCTCGCCGTATTCCAGCGCCAGCGCCTCGGAGGCGAGCTTGGTGGCGCCATAAAGCGAGATCGGTGCGGTGGTCGCAAAGGTTTCGTCGAGTCCGGCGGCGGTCAGGCCGGCCGGGAGTTTTGCCCGGGGGGCGGGCTTGAAGGCGTGCTTGGCGACGGCGACCTTGAGGCCGGCGAGCGGCGCGATGGAGTAGACGCGACTGGTGGAAAGCAGGATGAACCCGGCGCGATGGGCCTTGCAGTATTCCAGCATGTTCACCGTGCCCGTGAGATTATGATCCACGAGCTCCCGCGAGCTGGTCTTGCCATCGACCCCGGCGAGCACGCTGGCGTTGGCTGCGGCGTCGATGACAAAATCAGCGGCGGGCAGCGCGTCCATCTGGGCCGCGAAGCGGAGATCGGCGGTGATGACCTTGGCGCCGAGGCGCTCGAGCGGCTCGCGGTTGGTTTCGCTGCCGGGGCGGATGTAGCTGTCGAAACCGGTGACCTGATGGCCGGCGGCGAGGAGGCTGCGGGCGACGGTGCTGCCGACAAAACCGCAGACGCCGGAAATCAGGATGCGCATGGGACGAGGGAAGCAGACTCACTCTGTCAGGTGAAGCGGGAAAGACAGTCGGGCGAATTTATTGATTCGGAGACTGGCCGCGCAAGTCCAGTCTCAGCGAGACTGTCGAAGGGGCTCTCGACAACGCCGACGCACCTGTGCGCCTGGCCCGTGGGGAGGATGTGCATGCGGGCCGAGGGAAACAAAGCCCGCGAGTCAGGTGAAGCGGGGAATGGGAAGACGGCTCGCTCAGAACGTGGCGGTCAGCGAAAGCGAGTAGATGCGGCCGCGCCAGTCGCCGTAGGGCTGCACGCCGGCCCCCGAGCCGTCGTTGGCGTAGGCGGGGAAGGCGCCGTCGAACACATTGTTGACACGCACCTGCCCGCGCAGGCTGAAGCGCGAGCTCTGCCACGGCAGCCAGCGTCCCAGGTCGCTTTGCAGGTAGGCGTCGAACTGCCAGTGCGGATCAATCTGCCGGCCGCCCTGGCTCGGCCACTCGAGGGCCGGCAGGATGCGCGAGTGGTAGTAGTGTCCGTCCAGACCGAAGCCGTAATCGCGGTTGGACCAGCCGGCGCCGAAGTTGGCGCGATGCTTCAGCAGGCTGTCCACCCGGCCGTCGGGCGCGCCCAGCTCATCCACCAGCGGGGAGGCGGGGAACACGCGCCGTTCGTAGCGGGAGAAATAAACCCACCGGCCATAGAGTTCGAGCGTGCCGCCGAGGCAATCGGTCCACGCGTAATCCAGCGAGGCATTCCAGTTTTGCGAATGACGCGAGGCGACATTGACGGCGCCGGTCAGCAAGGAGGACACCCGGCCCACGCTGTGCGTGTCGCCGGGCGCCAGCGGATCGCGCGTGACCCGTTCGGGGAAGAGCGCCTCGAGGTTGAGCACATCCTGCGCCTCCAGCACGATCACCTCGTTCGTCTTGCGCGTGTCCACAAAATCCAGGGTGGCGCGGTAGCGGTGGGTCTTGCCGCCTTGAAAAAGAAAACCGGCGGTCTGTGTGACAGCGGCCTCCGTCAGCAGATTGGGATTCAGGGCATCGTTGGCCGCCACGTCGTAGCTTTGGTTGCGCAGCGGATCGGAGATGCGCACGAGATTGATCCCGCCCCCGCCGCCCCCGCCCGTGAGCACCGGCCGGCTCATTTGCGGCGTGGGCACGCGATTCGAGGTCGTGAAACTGCCGCGGAAGGCGAGCCCGTTCGCAAAATCCACCTTCAGGCCCAGCGTCGGCGCCAGGTTGGTTTCGCGGGAGGTATCGGCGGCGATATAGCGGACCGCGAGGTCGCTCTCCACGCTGCGCAGCCAGGGCGGGAGCCAGCGGACCGGGAGCAGGGGTGCCTGCAGTTCGCCGAAAACGCTGTAGCGTTGCAGCGTGCGGCCCGACCACTGGACCGGGTCGCGCGCCAGCGAGCCGTCTGCAAAGCGCGGTTGCTCGGTGTAGGCGCCCAGATGGTTGCGCCGGTAGTCGGCGCCGAGGTTCAGTGAGCCGCGGCCGGCCGGCAAGGCCAGCGACTGGTTCGTGACCCGCACCGCGCCGTCGAGCGTGTCGTAGTTGCCGAGCGTCACGAACCGTCCCGGGCCGCCGTAATAAATCAGCACCCGGTCGTAGAATTCCTGGGGCGGTCCGTGGACCTGCGTGTCGCGCAGCGGATTGTAGCGCCCCTGCTCCACCAGTTGCTGCCAGCGGTCGGCATCCACGCCGAGGAGGCCGCGGTATTTGGCGAGATTGTGCGCATACTGCGCGTCGAGCGACACCCGCCAGTCCGACGGCAGCTTGAGCATGGCGCCGAGCACGACGGAGGAATATTCGAGGCGCGCCTCGCTGTAGTCCTCGCCGAGGCGCGGTGCGATTTCGTTCAGCGACGCGACAATGTCCTGCGCGAACGGATTGAGCGGCGCACCGGCTGGCAGGGTCAGGTCCGCGGTCAGCACATCGAAGCCGCGGTTGACCACGGTGCGCGCATAGGTGGCGTCGACCCCGAGCTGCAGCCAGGGGAAGACATCGTAAATGACGGAACCAAAATAAGCGGAGCGCTGCTGCCGCCGGCCGTAAGGATAATCCAGGCTGTTGGACGAGGCGGCCAGCGCGCCGGGCGAATCAAAGAAATCCAGGTTGCGCACGCCCTGCCGGCCAACAAATGCCGCCAGGCCGCCCGTGCCGTCCGCGCCCGGCGCCACCGAGGTCACCGGCGAGGTGCCCGGACCAAACAGGGGCGTGCCGTCCGCGCTGCGGATGTTTGGGGTCGCGCGATAAATCGCCTCATCCAGCGCGACCGGCGGTTGGACGCGGGCCTGATGATAACCCAGCTCCGACTCCACGGGTGGGGTCGCCTTGGTGAAGCTGGCATTGAGCCGCAAGCGCAGCCGGCCGTCGAGCAGGGTCTGGCCGTGCAGCAGGGACACGGAGGATTGCGGCGCATCGAATCGGCCGGGCGCATTGTTGTAGGTGGTGTTCACCTCGGTCGCATCGGCATCCGCACCCGACCGCAGCACGATGTTGATGACCCCGCCGACGGCGTTGCCGCTGTAAAGGGCGGAGGCGGAGACCGGCAGCACCTCGACCTGCTGGATCAGGCTGAGCGGTATGAAATTCACATCCGCGGGCATCGTGCCCTTGACATTGGTGAGCACCTCCGGGAGGCGCCGGCCGTTGACGAGCACGACCGTCTGGTCGGCGCCATAGCCGCGCAGGTTCAGATTGGTGCTGCTGGCGACGAAAGTGTCTCCGCTGCCGTTTTCCTCCGGGGAATGCGTCGCGTCGCTCTCCAAAACCGCCCGCTGGAGAAATTCATTCAGGCTCACCACGCCGCTGCGGATGATCTGGTCGCGATCATAGACCGTGTAGGGCAGCACGCCGTTCTCGGTGCGGGGCAGATCGAGATTGCCCGTGGCCATTTTCGGGGCCAGCGGGGTCCGGCTGCGGTTGAAGAACCCGTGGGGATCCGATTTGCCCTGCACCACGTAAGGCTCGAGCTGGGTCACCTCGTCGGCCGCCTGCATGGTCTGGGCCTCGAGGGTCAGCATCCGGCCGGCGGCCACCTGCACGCCGGTGATTTGCAGCGAACGGTAGCCCGGGCCGGTGGCCAGCAATTCGTGGGTGCCGGCCGGCACCGCGGCGAAAAAGAATCCGCCCCGCGAGTCGGTTTTCACCGCGAGCCGGACCGCGGGCAGCGTCACCCGCACGTTGCGGGCGCTGAGCCCGTCGGCGGTGAGCAGGCGGCCCTTGATGGAGCCGGTCGGCGGCGCGACGCGGGTGACCACGAACTTTCCCTGCCGGTCCCGGCGCGCGGCAAACGCGGTGTCCTTGAGCAGGCGGATGAGCGCCTGCTCCGGCTCGTAGCGGCCGGTCACGGCGTTCGCCGGCACCGCGCGCAGTTCGTCGTAGGAAAAAAGCACCTCGATGTCCGCTTGCGAGGAAAAGGCCACTAGGGCGTCCGCGGCGGGCTGCGCGGGGAGATTGAACTCCACCGGCGCGGCGCCGGCCAGGCCGGGCAGCAGGGCGCCCAGTCCCAGCAAAAGGCGGCGGAGAAAAACAGGAGCGAGGCGCGCCACGGGAGCGGGGATCAGTGCGCCGGCCGGAGCCCCACCTGCACGGTGCCGTTCGAATTGTGCGTCACCTGCACCGGCTGCGTCAGTTCGAGCCCGGCGAAAAACCCGTCGAGATCATCGAGACTGTAGCGGCCGCCGACGCGCAGCTCCGCGGCGTCCGCCGTGGCCGTGATGCCCCAGCCATGATAGCGGGCGAATCGGGCGAGGGCCTCGCCGAGCGGCACATCCTTGAACACGATCTGCCCCTGCCGCCAGGCCAGGGCGTCGTGCAGGTCCGCGGCGGACAGGTTTTGCACCGACACGGAGCCGGCCCCGGCGGTCAGCCGGTCGCCGGCGGTCAGCGGTGCCGGGAGCCGTCCGCCCGATGCCACCGGGCGGGCTTGCACCGAGCCCTCGACCACGGTGACCTCGAGCCGCGCGGCGGTCTCGGCACAGACGTTGAACTGCGTGCCGGTCACCCGCACGGAGCCCGCCGGTGTTTCCACGGTGAAGGGCCGGCCGGCATCCTTGTGCACCGCGAAGAAGGCTTCGCCGGAGACGAGCCGCACGCGCCGGCCCTGCCCGTTGATCTCGATCGACAGGCTGGTCTGGGCGTTGAGCTCGACCTGGGTGCCGTCGACGAGCGTGAGCGCCTGGCGGTGGGCCACGGGGGTTGCGATGTTTTCAAACTGGGAACGCGGCCGGGCCAGCCAGAAGGCCAGCGCGACTGCTGCAGCCGCGGTCAGCATCGCCCCGGCCATCAGCGGCCGGCGCAACCAAGGGTGCGGCTGAGCAGTATAGCGCGCCGGGCAGGTTCCGTCCGACAGTTCCCTGATGCCTGCAAGCAACGGCAATTGCTGTTCGAGGTCGGCGGAAAACTGGCAGTAGTGCGAGAGCAGGGTGCGATGGGCCGGATCGGCGGCGAGCCATGCATCGAGCGCGATGCGCTGGGCGGCGGACAGCACGGAGCCGTCAAGCCGGGCGGCCCAGAGCGCGGCCGATTCCTCGGCCGCGGAATCGAGGTGCCGGAGGGAAGTGTTCATAGTTGGGCCTCCTGGTCGGAAGTTTTGGCGCCCCGGGCGTCGGAGCTGGCGGAAAGGGCGGTGCGCAGCAGCCGCAGAGCCCGCGCATGCTGTTTCTCCACGGTGCTGATGGCGATGCCCAGCCGGGCGGAGATTTTCTGGTGGGACAGCAATTCGATTTTGCGCAAAAGCAAAACGGTCCGGCAGCCCTCGGGCAATTGGGCGATGGCCAGCTCGAGCTGGCGCAGCTCCTGCCGCGCCATGACCTGCTGGGCCACGCCGGGCTGGCTCGAGGCGGCCGTTTCCGGCTCGGCCGCGCCGGGGACGAAGGGCGCGATGCGGCGGCGCTTGAGGCGGTTGATGGCGAGGCGGCGCGCCGTGGTGTAGAGCACGGCCTCGGGCTTGATCGCCGACCGGTCCTGCACCTTGGGGTAAACCCGCAGGTAGGCGTCGTGCGCCACATCCTGCGCCTCGGTGGGATTGCCGAGCAGGCGTGCGAGGTAGCGCCGCAGCGGCGCCAGGGTCGCGCGATAAAATCCGGCAAAGTCCCGGCGGTTGGCGGGTTCGTCAGACATGGATGGAAAAAGGCTGCATACTTGCCATTATCGACAATCGAAGCCTGCCCACCGGCCATCCGGATGGCAAGAATCGTGGTGTCAGACGGCAGGACTAAGGCTTGCCCCGGGCTAAAAATGACAAGCGCACCTCCAAACCAAAGTTGGGCGTCGGAAGCGGTTCGCCTTCCAGGCCGACCTGCCGGTCGGGCCATCTCCGCTCCGCCGCCACCACCTTGTTCGCGCTGCGGCCACGCTTGCGCCATAACTCCAACGCCTGCTGCCGGTATTCCTCACTATACTTCGCCAGCCCATGGCTGGCTTTGCTGATCTGTGTCTTCATGTGAACTCCTTGGGTTTTGATCCCCAGTCCACTGTCCGTCAAATCAGGTAAACCCTAGGCTGGGGGCGACCCAGGGCGAACAAGTCTAAGTGCCGGTTTTGTTCCGCGTCTGCCAGGCTACCACGATCTGCCGGATGGTTTCCTCGAGCGACTGCGTGATGTCCCATTGGGGATAATGCGCACGCATCTTCCGCAGGTCGGAGTAATAGCAGATATGGTCGCCGGCGCGGTTCTGGTCGACGTAGGTGGAGACCTGCGCCTTGCCGGTGAACTTCTCCGTGAGCTTGAAGGCCTCGAGGATGGACGTGCTGTTGGCCTTGCCGCCGCCGAGATTGTAGACCTCGCCCGCGCGTGGCGCCGCGACGAAGACCGCCATGAAGCGCGCGACGTCGAGCGAGTGGATGTTGTCGCGCACCTGCTTGCCTTTGTAGCCGAAAATTTTGTATTCGCGACCCTCGAGATTGCATTTCACGAGGTAGGAAAGAAAGCCATGCAGCTCGACGCCGCTGTGATTGGGGCCGGTCAGACAGCCGCCGCGCAACGCGCAGGTGGGCAGGCCAAAGTAGCGGCCGTATTCCTGCACCATCACGTCGGCGGCGACCTTCGAGGCGCCGAAGAGCGAGTGCTTCGACTGGTCGATGGTGAATGTTTCCGGAATGCCATGCGCATAGGCCGGGTCGGCGTAATCCCAGCGGGTGGCCTGCTCGACCAGCTTGATGGAGTTGGGCGCGTCGCCGTAGACCTTGTTCGTGCTCATGTGCACGAAGGGCGACTCGGGGCAGGCCTGGCGCGCGGCCTCGAGGAAGTTCAGCGTGCCGGTGGCGTTGGTGTCGAAGTCGTCGAAGGGGATGGCGGCGGCGCGGTCGTGCGAGGGCTGCGCGGCGGTGTGGACGATGACCGAGGGCTTGAGCTGCCTGACCAGCGTGAGCACGGCGGCGCGGTCGCGGATGTCGAGCTCATGGTGGACGAAGCCTTTGAGCTCCGCGGCAAGGCGCTGCTGGTTCCAGCGGGTGTCACCCTGCGGGCCGAAGAAGACCGCACGCTGGTTGTTGTCCACGCCGTGGACGGTGTAGCCCTGCGCGGCAAAGTAGACGCAGACCTCGGAGCCGATGAGGCCCGAAGAACCGGTAACGAGAATTGTCTTGGCCATGAGGGGATGGTGAAGCGGCTACCCATACAGACGGAAGAGAGTGTTTCCAGCTGATTTTGGCCCGGGGAAATCTGCGCTTGCCTCGGTGGCGGGGGTGGTCGTCATGGAGGGCATGGATTTATCTTCCCACAAAATGACCGGATGGACCTGGATGAAACGCGGCCTGCTGCTCGGTGTGCTGCTGGCGACGCTGGGCCAGGCCAGTGCGGTCGAGCGCATACTGAGAATCGAGACCCCGGCGTCGATCCACGAGGGCCAGGCACTGGCCATCACCATTTCCGCCAGTACGGATGCCGGGAAGGGCGAGCAGGTTGGTTTTCTTCAGGCCGAGGCGTCCCTGGATGACGGCAAGACCTGGACGGCGATCTGCTACCTGCAAAAATGCGGCCCGCGGGTGGCGCAGAATGCCAGCCTGAAGCCGGGACCGGCCGGGACGACGGTGAAGCTGCGGGTGCGTGCGGCCTATCGCGACGGACTGGCGGGCGATGTGGATTACAGCGGCGCGGCCATCCAATGGAACGGGAGTTGGAATGACTGGGCGGTGCCGCCGGGGAAACTTGCCCGCATCGTGGTGACGGGGCGCTGACGGCCGGTCAGTGGAGATGATAGGCGCGCTGGAGGGCCTTGGCCCGTTCGACATGCATGAACTCCAGGGCGGGGACGCGGACGGCCGGATCGCTGGTGGCGGGAGCCTGGATCAGCCGGCGCATTTCTGTGCCGCGCCAGCCGGTGAATTCAGCCAGTTCGGCGGGCCAGCCCCACAGGTAGAAGACTGCAATCGACCCGGCGAGCGACCCGGCGACCCAGGGCCGGGGACGACCGAGGGGCGACCGGTCGAGCGCGACCGCCAGCAGCAGCGTCAGGAACGGCAGGGTGGCCAGCAAAGAGCTGTATTGGTAACGTGAGCTCAGCGAGGCGAGGAAGCCGGTGTGATACCGGCCGATGCCGACCAGCGCCGCATTGCCCAGATCATAGGCCAGCAGCAGCAGGAGCAGCTGACGCACCCGCCCGCGGGCGAGCAGCAGTGCGCCGGTAATCACTCCAAGCTTGGTGGCAGCGAGTAGCAACAAAACCCCTGAATGCAGCGAGCTGTCCCCCAGCAGCAGATGGCCGGGGTTCAGCAGGAAATAGCCGGCGCCGAACTGCAGCGCGTCGCCCCAATGGCCGGCCATCTGCTGGTGATTGCCGCCCGCTTGGAGCATAATCATCATCGCCACGGCAATCGCGGGGACCAGGCAGAGGATCGCCCCCGGCAGGCGCGGGAGGGCGGTGCGCCAGTCGCGGCTGAGCAGGGCCGGCAGCAGCAGGCCGAGCGCGAGCACCGCGCCGGTGAGCACGCCGCGCGAAAACGAACAGGCGCTGGCCGCGGCGAGAAGGCAGAGAGGCAGGTGCCGGCGCCAGGAAAACGCGCCCAGGTTTTCTTGATGTTCCTCGTGCCACCACAGCGCCAGCAGCAGAAAGCTCGTGGCGAGCACCGCCGACCATTGCACGGACCAGCCGAGGGTTTCGAGGTTGGTCGGGGTGAGGGCAAAGACGAGTTGGGTCGCGAGGCCGGCGAACCAGGGGAAACCGGCGCGTTGCAGGAGCCGGCCGAGCACAGCGGTGTTCAGGGCGTGCGTGAGCCAGAGCAGCCAGAGCATGGCCGGGTAACTGCCGCCAAAGCCGAGCACCGCGCCGCCCCACAGCAGTTTGAAGAGCGGCACGAAATTCTCCGCGAAAGCGCGCATGGTCCATTCGCCCAGGCCCATCTCGGCCAGCTGGTCGAGGAGGAGAAAGTCGTCGGCGAACCAGAATAGTTGCCTGAATTCATGCTGCCAGATCAGGAACGGGGCCAGAGCGGCCAGTCCGGCCAGCCAGGGCAAGGCGCGGTGCAGAGGCGTGAGCGGCGCCGGCGGGGGCGGTGGTGCCGGAGCCGGCTTGGGCGGGGTTGCGGCCGCCGCTCGCGGCGGCGTGACGCCCGGGGCGGACCAGGCGATGAACGCGTCCCACAGTGCCGCGATGACAAAAACGAGC
>DATFUQ010000083.1:0-8915 GCA_035260745.1 Lacunisphaera sp.
ACCTTGAACCAGTCCCACTCCGGGCCGCGCAGCGCGCGCACCATCCCCGCCGGCGCCGGCCGGCCCATGGTTTCGGACCGCACGGTCCACGCCGTGGCCCGCCGGGCGGCCGTGCGCAGACCTGCGAGGATCTGCCGGGTCCAGTCGGAGAACTTGCCAGTTTTCAATGTGTCACCCGCGCTCAACGACCGACCCTGATGCCCGCCGATACCGGCGCGGCGATAGGTGCTGCGGCTGCCCATGACCAGCGGCACGTCCACTCCACCTGCCACCGCGAGCCACGCCCGCATGCCGGTGCCGGCCACGCCGAAAGTGACCGTTTCGCCCGCCGCCACGCGCACCGCGCGGTCGCGCGGCAGCGGCTCGCTGCCGACGTGCGCGTCAAAATTTGCCCCGCCCCACGCGATCAGCGTTTCTTTCTCGAACGACAGCTCCGGGCCGGTTTGCGCCATTTCCAGCACAGCGGCGTTGTCATCGTTGCCCACGATCAGGTTGGCCGCCCGCGCGGCGAAGCCATCGAGCGCGCCGCCAACCACGATGCCGTATTGCTGGTAGCCGGGCCGGCCGAGGTCCTGCACCGTCGTCAGCAGGCCGGGCTTTGAAACATGGATCATCGCGCCGCCTCCAGTTTCGCAAACTCGTCCGCGCTGATCGCGCGAAACTTCACGTGATCGCCCGCCGCCAGCAGCACCGGCGGATTTTCCTCCGGCCGGAAAATCCGCAGCGGCGTGCGGCCGATGAGATTCCAGCCGCCGGGCGTCGCGAGCGGGTAGATGCCGGTCTGCTCGCCGCCGATGCCGACCGAGCCGGGCGGCACCACCATCCGCGGCTTCGCGTGGCGCGGCGTCTGCAGTTCCTTCGGCAGCCCGCCGAGATACGGAAAGCCCGGCGCGAAGCCGATCAGATGCACGAGATAATCCGCCTTGGTGTGCCGCTTGATGACTCCCTCAGGCGACAGTTTCGCCTGCGCCGCGACGCGCGCGAGATCGGGTCCGAATTCGCCGCCATAGCACACGGGCACGTCCACCGTGCGGCCCTTGAATTTTTCCATCTTGGGCGGGTGCTTCAGCCGCTCGCGCACCTTCGCCGCCAGCCAGTCGGCGATGCCGTTCTCCGGCGCGCCCGCCTGCACCGCCCGCCACGGATCATAGAAGACCGTCACCGTCGTGTAGGCCGGCACCAACTCGCCCACGCCGGGCAGCGGTTCGGCCGCCAGCGCCCGCCACGCCGCCTGCACGCGCCGGTGCGTGGACTCGTCAATGGCGTCGCCCACCTCCAGGATCAGGGCATTGTCGCCCAGCGGCGTGATTTGCATGCCCCTTGCTATGCTTTGGCCCGCGGTTCGCAGCTAAAAAGTCACCGCGGCTAATCCCGCCGCACCGTCCGGCTCATATATTTTAGTTAGGATTGCGGTTGTCGGGGGATTGCTAGAGTGAATCCCTGCCATGTCCCCTCGTCCCCTTTCCTGCGCCGCCGTGCTGACCCTGCTTCTTGCGGGCGGCTGCCGCGACCGTGAAATCACGGCCTACCGCGCGCCCAAGGATCCCGCGGCCACCGCGCCCGCGCCGGCCGGCATGGCCAACACCAACGACCTGCCGCCCAATCACCCGCCCATCGGGGCCGCCGCACCCGGCGCCGGCCCCATGGCCGGCACCGCCGTGCCCACCGGCAGCGACAGCCTGACCTGGACCGCGCCGGCCGGCTGGACCGCCATGCCGCCGCGGCCGATGCGCAAGGCGACCTTCGCCGTCAAGGGCGACGGCGGCGAGGCCGACCTCTCCATCACCGCCTTCCCCGGCGACACCGGCGGACTGCTGGCGAACCTCAACCGCTGGCGCGGCCAGATTGCCCTGCCGCCTCTCGCGGAGAACCAGCTCGCGGCCAGCCTCGAGCATTTCGATGTCGGCCCGCTCCGCGTTGACGTCGCCGATTTTGCCGGCACCGCCAACGGCGCGCCGATGCGCCTCCTTGGCGCCGTCGTGCCCTATCAGGGAGAGACCTGGTTCTTCAAGCTGATGGGCCCCGATGCGCTCGTCGCGAAGGCCAAACCCGCGTTCCGCGATTTTCTCCGCACCGTCCACCCGCGCTGAGCCATGACTCCCCTCGTCCGGCAATTCCGCGACTTCTTCGCCTCGCTCAAGCTCACGGTGGCGCTGCTCGGGCTGTCGATCATCTTGATTTTCTGGGCCACGCTCGCGCAGGTGCACCTCGGCATCTGGGGCGTGCAGGAAAAATTCTTCCACGCCTTCTTCGTGCTGGAAACGATCCCCGGCACCACCATTCCCGTGCCGGTCTTCCCCGGCGGCTATTTCATCGGCGGCCTGCTGCTCATCAACCTCGTCGCCGCGCATGCCTACCGCTTCAAGCTGGAAGGGCGGAAAACCGGCATCCTGCTCACCCACCTCGGGCTGATTCTCCTGCTGCTCGGCGAGCTGTTCACCAGCCTCATGCAGGTGGAGAGCAACCTGCGCCTCGATGAGGGCGAGACCAGGCATTACTCCGAGAGCTACCGGGTCAATGAACTCGCCATCCTCGACACCACGAACCCGGACTTCAACGAGGTCGTCGCCATCCCCGAGGCTGTGCTGTCCGACGGTGGCGTTATCCAGCACCCCAAGCTGCCGTTTCAGGTTCGCATCCGTGATTACTACCCCAACGCCACGGTGCAAATGCGCGCCCAAGCGCCCAACGCCCCGTCCAGCCTGGCCACTACTGGCATCGGCCCGCGCGTCGCCGTCATTCCGCTGCCCCTCACCTACAAGCAGGATGAACGCAACGCGCCCGCGGCGAACATCGAGTTCGTCGGCCCCGAGGGCACGCTCGGCACCTGGCTGGTCTCCCCGCTGCTGGGCATGCCGCAAAAATTCGATTACGCCGGCCGCACCTGGGAAATCGCGCTACGCTTCAAGCGCTACTACCACCCCTTCGCCATCACGCTGCTCAAATTCACCCACGAAAAATACGCCGGCACCGAGATCCCGAAGAATTTTGCCAGCCGCATCCGGCTCAAGACCGACGACGCCCGCGAGGACCGCGAGGTGCTCATCTACATGAACAACCCCCTGCGGCACGCGGGTCTCACCTTTTATCAGGCCGGTTTCGATAACGACGACCACACGACCATCCTCCAGGTCGTGCGCAACCCCAGCTGGGTGCTGCCCTACGTGTCGTGCGTGATGATGGGCCTCGGGCTCCTCATCCAGTTCGGCATCCACCTCACCGGCTTCGTCCGCAAGCGGGCCGCTGCCACTCAAAATTAACCACGAAGAGCACGAAGGACACGAAGATGGAATTCGATTCGCTATCCAAGCAAGTCATTGGCGCGGCACTTGAGGTGCACCGGGCACTTGGTCCTGGCTTGCTGGAAAGTGTCTACGAGCAGGCTTTGGCCTATGAACCTACTTCTGCCGGCCTGAAGACTCAGCTGGAAGTTCCCGTGCCGGTTGCTTACAAGGCCGTGAGACTTGATTGTGGTTTCCGCCTTGATCTACTGGTCGAGGAGCAACTGGTTGTTGAATTGAAGAGTGTTGAAGCTCTCGTTCCCTTGCATGACGCTCAGTTGCTGACTTACCTCAAACTCACCGGGTTCAAAATCGGCCTGCTGATTAATTTCAACGTGTCTCTGCTCAAGCAGGGCATCAAACGCCTAGTCCTCTGAACTTCGTGTCCTTCGTGGTTAATAAGTGAAACGCTTCCTCCCAGTTTTGGTCCTCGTTCTCGCTGCCGGTTGGCTGGCATCCTCGCTGCGTCCCCCGCAAAACACGAGCGAGCTCGACCTCGTCGCTTTCGGCCGGCTGCCCGTGCTGGTCAACGGCCGCATCAAGCCGCTCGACACCGTTGCCCGCACCTCGCTGCTCATGCTGCAGGGCCGCCAGCGCGTCAGTGACCCGACGAAGCCCGTGCCCCTCGTCGCCTCGCCGGTCGAATGGCTCGCCGACGTGCTCTTCGCGCCCGCCAAGGCCGACGACTACCCGACCTTCCGGCTCAGCGCGACCGACTCGCCCGAGTTGCTCACACTCATGGGTCTCACGGAAGCAGACACGAAAATCCGCTACGATGATCCCGTGCTGCGCACGCTCGCCGTCGCCGACTTCGTGCCCGGCACGCGCACACGCTTCTCGTTCAACCAGCTCCAGCCCAGGCTGGACGAGCTCGACCGGCAGGCGCAGCTCGCCGAGCCCGTCGACGCGCAGCTCCGCACCGGCTTCCAGAAGGCCGTCATCCAGCTCCGCGAGCGCGTCTTTCTCTATCAGCGGCTGAAGCACAGTGTGCAGCTGCCCGACTCGCCCGCCTTCCTCACTGAGATCGTCCAGTTCCAGCAAAGCCTGCCCGCCGGCATTGCCGCCGTCCGCGCCCGCCAGAAGGGCGAGGCGCACGACGAGGCCGCCTTCAAGGCCGCGCTCACCTCCGCCGAGCGCTACGACACCATGGGCAAACTCGGCTACCTGCTTACCGTCCCGCCCGGCGCCACCGAGCCGGACGCCACCGCCTGGCGAACCGCCGGCAACGCCCTGCTCGAGACCTTCGAGACCGGCAGCATCAACCCGAACGTCATGGCCTACGCGGCGCTCGGCAGTGCCTGGCGCGAGCGGCAGGCCGGCCAGTTCAACGACATCGTCCGCATCTTCCGCGAGCAGCTCGGCAAGCGCTTCAGTCCGCAGTTGGCGAAGAGCGACATCGAGGTGCGTTTCAACGCCGCCGAGCCGTTCTACAAGGGCATACTTCTTTATGCCCTCGCTTTCTTGTGCGCCATTTTATCGTGGCTCATCTGGCCGGACCTGCTCGGCAAATCAGCCTTTTACCTCGTTGCCCTGACGTGGCTGCTGGCCACTGCCGGCATTCTCACCCGCATGTGGCTGGAGGGCCGGCCGCCTGTGACCAATCTCTATTCCTCGGCGCTCTTCGTCGGCTGGGGCGCAGTCGCGTTGTGTCTGCTCCTCGAAAAAATCTATAGGAACGGCATCGGCTCCGCCGCTGCTGGCACAATCGGCTTTATCACCCTCATCATTGCCCACATGCTGTCGCTCAGCGGCGACACTCTCGAAATGATGCGCGCGGTGCTCGACACCAATCTCTGGCTCGCGACCCACGTCGTCGTCGTGACCACCGGCTACGCCTCCACCTTTCTCGCCGGTTTCCTCGCGCTCATCTATATTTTCCGCGGCGTTTTCACCAAGTCGCTCGACAAGCCCACGGCCGACGCGCTCGCCCGGATGGTCTACGGCATCGTGTGCTTCGCCACGCTCTGCAGCCTCGTTGGCACCGTCCTCGGCGGCATCTGGGCCGACCAGTCGTGGGGCCGCTTCTGGGGCTGGGACCCGAAGGAGAACGGCGCCGTCATGATCGTCCTCTGGAATGCCATCGTCCTCCACGCCCGCTGGGGCGGCCTGGTGAAGCAGCGCGGTCTCATGTGCCTCGCCATCTTCGGCAATGTCATCACGAGCTGGAGCTGGTTCGGCACCAACATGCTCGGCGTCGGCCTGCACAGCTACGGTTTCATGGACGCCGCCTTCTGGTGGCTCATCGCCTTCGTCGTCAGCCAAGTCGCGCTCATCCTCCTCGCCCAGCTTCCGCTGGCGAAATGGCGGAGTTTCAAGACGGCTTGAGGTAGGGGCGCTTGCCCTCAAGCGCCTTGGGCCGTTGGGGGCAACGCCACCTACCCCTTCAGCAATTCCTCGGCGTGGGCCACGGCGCTCTTGGCATTGCGGTCGCCGAGCATCCTCGCCAATTCGCCGATGCGCACCTTGCGGTTGCCGTGGATCGGCTCAATCCCGACCGACGCCCGGTCGCCGCTCTGGTCCTTGGTCACCACCAGGTGATTCGCCGCCTGCGCCGCCACCTGCGGCAGGTGCGTGACGCACAGCACCTGGTGCTTTTCCGCGATGTCAGCCATCTTCTCGCCGACGATCCGGCCGATCTCGCCGCCCACGTTGGCGTCGACCTCGTCGAATACCAGCAGCGGCACGTCGTCGATCTCCGCCAGCACGGCCTTGAGCGCCAGCATCACCCGCGCGAGCTCGCCGCTCGACGCGATGCGATGCAACGGCAGCGGTGGCTCACCGACGTTGGGTGAAAACAAAAACTCTACGCCGCTGTCACCGTAAAGTCCCAGCTCCGGCGATGGCACCAGCTGCACGCGGAAATCCGCTTTCTTGAACCCGAGCTGCACGATGACCTTGGCCGCCGCCTTGGCCAGTTGCAGCGCCGCCTTGTCACGCGTGGCCCGCAGCTCGGCCGCGGCCTTCCGCGCCGACTTCAAGGCATCGGCAATCTGTTTTTCGAGTTTGGCGAGCGAGCCCTCGACGTCGCCCTGCAGCTCCAGCTTCCGGCGCATCTCGTCGCGCGCCGCCAGCACCGCCTCGACCTTCGCGCCGTGCTTCCGCTTCAACTGCAGCCATGCGTTCATCTTCTCCTGCAAGGCCGCGGCCTGCTCGGAATCGAAGTTCAGCGACGAAGCCAGGGAGGAAAATTCCCCATCGAGGTCGCCCAGCTCGACCGCCGCCGACTGCACCCGGTCGGCCAGGGCCTTGCTCGCCGCGTCGAGCGACTCGAGCTGCCGCGCCTGACGCAAAATCGCCGACAGCCGGCCGAGCAGCCCGTCCTCTCCGCTCAGCCCGTGGCTCAGACTGGTGGCGAGCTGCGTGATTTCCTGCGCGCTTTGCTGCCGTTGAAAATCGCGCTCCAGCGCGACGATAGCCTCCTCGGTCAGCTCCAGCGCGTCGATCTTTTCGAGCTGGTCCTTGAGAAACTCAATCTGGTCGGCCGACATTTTCTCCGCGCCGAGCAGCCGCTCGCGTTCACCCACCAGCTCGCGCCACTGGCGGTATTGTTTCTGGTATTGCTCCAGCACGGCCTCGTTCTTGGCGAACAGGTCGAGCAGCTCGCGCTGACCGCCTTCCTTGAGCAACCGGCGCGGCTCACCCGGCCCGTGAAAATCAATCCAGTGTTCGCCCAGCTCCTGCAGCGCGGCGAGTGTCGCCATGCTGCCGTTGATGGAAATTTTCGGCGCCTTGTCGCGCGGCAGGCTGCGCTTCATGATGAGCACGCCGTCGTCGCACGGCGGCAGGTTGAGTCGTGTCAGCGCCGCGTCGAGCTTGCGCGAGTCGGCGAAGAACAGCGCCGCCTCCACCTCCACGGCGGGCGCACCCTGCCGGATGATGGTCTTGTCCGCCCGCGCGCCGGCGAGCAGCGAGAGCGCGCCGAGCAGGATGCTCTTGCCGGCACCGGTCTCGCCTGTCACCGCCGTGAATCCGCTTTCAAAATCCAGCTCGACCTCTTCTAGGAGCGCGAGATTGCGGATGCGGAGCGATTGCAGCATGTTGGCAGGTGTTTAGCTGCCAGCGTCTTAAATGCACGCGAAAACCGGAAAGACTCCCGCCGCCGCGGGAAATGGTGGACCTTACTGGACTCGAACCAGTGACCTTTTCCATGTCAAGGAAACGCTCTAACCAACTGAGCTAAAGGTCCGCGAGGGTGCAGGAATGAACGATTTGTCCCGGCTGGCGCAAGGATATTTCAGGGCCGCCGCCCCGCCCGGATAAAGCTTTCCCGGGGAACATTCCACCCACTACTCTCCGGCGATGGAGCCGCGTCCTGCCCCCATCGCCACCGATAGCGCCCGGCGCGCCCAGGCAGAGGTGGTGAAGCTGGGCTACAGCGACTTGATGGCCGGCTTGGGCGCGACGTTCCTCGCCGCGACCGGCCTGGCCTGGATCGTGGCCCGCAACCATGACGACACCCATGCCTGGGCGTGGCTGGCCGGCATGTGCCTGATGATCAGTTTGCGTTTTGTCAGCGGGCTCAGGTATCGCCGCACGGGAAAAAATCCCAGCCAGGTCGAGAAATGGGAACGACGTTTCATCGCGGGTGCGGTGCTGACCGGCCTCGTCTGGGGCTATGCCGGCTGGGCCTTCTATCCCATCATGAACGCGACCGAGCACTCGCTGCTCGTCCTCGTGCTGGCGGGCATTACGGCCGGCGCCACCCGTTCGCTGGGCCCCATCCTGCCCGCCTGCTGGTCCTTTCAAGTGCTCACCCTGGCCCCTCTGATGCTCCGGCTTTTGCTCGGCGCCAGCATCGTGGAAAAAATCATGGGCGTCCTCATCGTCCTCTACATGGCGTTTCTGGTCGCGATGGCCCGCAGTTACCACCGCAGCCTGAGCCGCTCCCTTCGCCTCGGCTTTGAATACGAGTCCCTGGTGCGGGACCTGGGCGATGAGATCGGCAACCGCAAGCAGATCGAGTCGGAGCTGCGCACGGCCAAGGAGTGCGCGGAGAAGGCCAACCAGGCCAAGGGCGAGTTCCTCGCCACGATGAGCCACGAAATCCGCACGCCGATGAACGGCGTGCTCGGCATGCTGGACCTGCTCAAGTCCACCGCGCTCAACCCGGCGCAACGCGAGCAGGTCGACACCGCCTCCTCTTCCGCCGACTCGCTGCTGCGCATCCTCAACGACATTCTCGACTTCTCCAAGATCGAGACCGGCCGGCTGGATTTTGAGTCCATCCCCTTCCGCGCCACCCGGGTGGCGGAGGAAGCCGTCACCCTGATGCAGCCCATCGCCGCGGCCAAGTCCCTCGCGCTGCGGCTCACCGCCGACCCGGACGCCAACACCCGCGTGCTGGGCGATCCCATGCGCTTCCGGCAGGTGCTGCTCAACCTCGTCGGCAACGCCATCAAGTTTTCGGACTATGGCGAAATCGAGGTGCAATTGCACGGCACCCTGGTGGAGCCGCAGCAGCTCAAACTCGCGGTAGCGGTGCGCGACAGCGGCATTGGCATGACCGAGGAGACCCGGGCGCAGCTTTTCCAGCCCTTCATGCAGGCCGACAGCTCGATGAATCGGCGCTATGGCGGCTCGGGCCTCGGCCTCGCCATCTCGCAACGGCTGGTGCAGCGCATGGGCGGCACCATC
>DATFUQ010000084.1:0-18218 GCA_035260745.1 Lacunisphaera sp.
GGATTGTCCATCACTCCTTCGACCACGGAAAGGATGCGCGGTTGCTGCCGGGCGCCTAAAGACCGGCGTTCGCCCGCGACGAGCCTTTCGCGCCGGATCGTAAATTCGCGGCCCTCCGCCAGCACTCCAGCCCGGCCCCCGCCACGGATGAGCCGGGGCCGGCCGGCGGTGTTGGCCGACAGGCACTCGAGTGATTCCCGCACATGCAGCGCCCGCGGCTTGCCATCGAGGCCCGCACGGCCCCAGTCATAAACCCGGTAGGTCGTGTCTGAGTTTTGCTGGATTTCGAGAATCAAGTTACCGGCGTCGATGGCGTGCATCGTCCCGCTTTCGATCAGCAGGGAATCGCCCTGACGCACGCTCAACCGGTCGAGGCATTGGTCAACCGTGCCCGCGATGATGGCGCGTTCAAAACTCTCGCGGGTCACCCCGGCTCGCAGTCCGGCATACACCGCCGCGCCCGCATCGGTTTGCGCAAAATACCAGTTTTCCGTTTTCGGCTCCCCGCCCAGCCGGGCGGCGATGCCGGCCGGTGGATGCACCTGCACGCTGAGTCGGTCGCGGCAATCGAGCCATTTCACCAGGATCGGGAATGGCCGGTCCTTCGGCCAGGCGGGTCCCATGATTTCCGCCGCGTGGTCTGTCATCAATTGGCGCAGGGTTTTCCCCGCCCACGGTCCGCCCACCGCGATCGATTGGGCCTCGGGCCGGTCCACCAACTCCCAGCTTTCGCCAATCGGCGCGGTCCCGGGCAGTTTTCGCCCCAGAAATGCCTCCAACGCCCGGCCGCCCCAGACACGTTCCTGATAGATGGGCTTGAAACTGAGAAATGGCGTCATTCGTTGGGCGTAAGTGGCTTGTGCAGATCTTGGCGGGGGATTTTACATTGACCCTCCGACCCGATAGACCTGCAATAATTCGGACACCCACTCAAATGCCCAAAGCGGAGAGTTCAAATCCAAAGGACAAGGACACGCCGTCCTTCGAAGGCCCGCGCTATCGTCCGCATTGGCTGGCGGCCTTCACCTGCCTGGTGCTGGGCATCCTGCTGGGAGTCGCCCTTTTCGACTTCGAGCCCCGGCAGAGTTCCCTGACCACCTCCAACCCGGTGGGCGAAAATCTCGTGGGGATTATCGGAGCGGAATATGCGGCATGGAGCTATTGGTTGCTGGGGGTCTCGACATGGCTCATCCCGGTTTTTTTTGTATGGATGGCCGTCATTTATCTGCGCAGCGCCCGCACCCTGAGCAGCGCGCGATTGATCGCGATGGTCTGTTGCATCGTCGCCACCTCGTCAATGTTCGCGATGCAGGATCAGGCCTTCACGCGAACCGACATTTTCACGTCGGGTCCCGGCGGGACTCTGGGTAAATTGATCTATCATACCCTGTTGAAGGACAGCCTGGGCGTCTTCGGTTCGGGTCTGATTTTTCTCACCGTCAATCTGCTGGGACTGATGTTCATCTTCACGCGGGACATTGCCGCGGAATTCGGCCGTTTGATGCACAATTTTGCCGAGTGGCGGCAGAAACGCGCCGCGCTCGCCGCGGCCCGCGCCGAGGAGCTGCGCAAACGGCGCGAGGAGGAGGCCAGGCAGAAAGCGGCCGCCGCGGCCGCGGCCAAGCTGGCTTCCCCGGCCGCCCCAACCAGCGCCCCGGGCACGTCGAAGAAGATGGTCGTGCCCAAGACCAATGATCCCTTCACCGAGCAGCCGAGGACCGCCACGGTTCCGCCCATGACCAAGGCGGCCGCCGATGTCACCGCGGCCAGGACGATCACCCGGCCGCCGCTCAAACCCGCCGAGCCCGCACCCGCGACCAAACCCCTCCCGGCTGCCGGCAAGTTCGAGCTGAACATCGTCAAGGCCGAGGAGACCAAGAAGGCCAAATCGGTCATCCCCCAGAGCGACGACAAGGACTACCAGTTCCCTCCGCTCAAATTGCTCCGGGAGCAGATCAAGACGGCCGCCGACAGCGAGGACGAGCATTCGGAAAACGCCAACAACCTCATGCGCATCCTCGGGGAATTCGGCGTGGAAGTCTCCCTGGGCGACGTCCACGTCGGTCCGGTCATCACCTGTTACGAAGTCGTGCCGGCGGCCGGCGTGCGCGTGGAAAAGATCTCCGGCCTCGACAAGAACATCGCCCTCGGCATGCGCGCACAATCCGTCCGCATCCTCGCCCCCATCCCGGGCAAGGCCGCGGTCGGCGTCGAGGTGCCCAACCGGCAGTCCACCGCGGTCGGCCTGCGGGAAATCATCGAGAGCTCCGTCTGGAACGACGAGAAACGCGAGCTGCCCATCGCCTTGGGCAAGGACGTCTCGGGCAAGCCGCTCGTCTCGGATCTGACCAAGATGCCGCACTTGCTGATCGCCGGCGCCACGGGTTCCGGCAAATCCGTGTGCATCAATTCCATCGTCGCCTCCATCCTCTACTCCAAGAGCCCGAAGGACGTGCGGCTCATCATGGTCGACCCGAAGGTGGTCGAGCTGAAGGTTTTCAATTCCCTGCCGCACATGCTCATCCCGGTCGTGACGGAGCCGAAGAAGGTGCCGGCGGCCCTGAAGATTCTCCTCAAGGAAATGGAGCGGCGCTACCAGGTCTTCGCCAAGGTCAACGTCCGCAACATCACCGGCTTTAACAACCGCAAGAAGGAAAAGCCCGAGCCGCTGCCCCCCGAGCAGCAGGCCGAGCTGGACGGCGTCACCGAGCAGATCGAGGTTCCCGAGCGCCTGCCCTACATTGTCGCCATCATCGACGAGCTCGCGGACCTCATGATGATCGCCCCCGCCGAGATTGAGACGAGCATCGCGCGCCTCGCCCAGCTCGCCCGTGCCGCCGGCATCCACATCATCATCGCCACCCAGCGCCCTTCCGTGAACGTCATCACGGGCGTGATCAAGGCAAACCTCCCGGCCCGCATCGCCTTCCAGGTCGCCTCGCAGGTGGACTCCCGCACCATCCTTGACGGCAAGGGCGCCGAGACCCTCATCGGCCGCGGCGACATGCTCTTCACCCCGCCCGGCACCTCCAAGCTGGTGCGCGCCCAGGGCGCCTTCGTCGCGGACGAGGAGATCGCCTCCATCGTGGACTTCCTCAAGGTCAACGGCCCGCCGCAATACGACCAGAGTGTCCAGCAGCAGATCGACCGGGCCGCCAAGGAGGACGATGAGGAAGGCGAAGGTGACGGCGAGGAGGGCGATCTCGGCGACGACGAGGAGCTGTTCCGGCAGGCGCTGGATGTGCTCAAGTCCACCAAGCGCGCCTCCACCTCCATGCTCCAGCGCCGCCTGCGCATCGGTTACAACCGGGCCGCGCGCATCATGGAAATCATGGAGGAGAAGGGCGTGGTCGGCCCGGAAAACGGCTCCTCCCCCCGCGAGATCCTCGTGGACCTCGACACTTACCAAGCTTGAGTCGCGATTAGACTTTCAAAAGACCGCCAAACCCACTTAACAAATCACCATGCAGACCATCGGCGAAAGGCTCGAGGAGGCGCGAAAGCGCAAGGGTATCTCCATCCGGGAGGCCGCGGAGACCACCAAGATTCGCGGCGATTACCTGCAGAAGTTCGAGGCCAACTCCTTCGACATCGACCTCCCGCCGCTTTATATCCGCGGCTTCCTGCGGTCCTACGCGCTCTACCTCGATCTCGATCCCGACCGTTTCGTCAACGATTTCAATTCGGTGCTCGCCCACGAGGGCAAAACGTTGCGCCGGGAGAACCGCGAGGTCTATGGCCGCGTGGACTTCGGCGATGCCGCGCGCGGCCCGGAAAGCGCCGTGCCCGCCAACGGCGGCCGCTCGGCCCAGGATCAGGCCGTCATGCTCAAGTTTGCCCTGCTTGGCGGCGGCGCGCTGGTGGCCATCGTGGTCATCATCCTGCTGGTCAACGTCCTCTTCACCCGCTCCGCGGCCAAGCCTTCCGGCTCAGGGCAGCCCGCCGCCAGCGCGCAAGTCGAACCCGCCGGGAACAACGAGCAAACTCTTACCTTGATCGCCCGCGCAGCGGTTCGGGTGAAAGTCGCTCGCGTTTCCGACAATCAAGTGCTTTTCCCCGGCCTGACCGCCATGCTGGCCGGTGAGACCAAAACCATTCGTTACAACAGCAAGTTGAAGGTGACGGTGGATGATCCCTCCAAGTTGATCATCGAAATCAACGGCAAGCGGGAGGACGTCCCGATCCGCGAATACGGTTACTTCTTTATTGAGCCGTAATCCGTTTTGAAAGCGCCGTCGCTTTCCCCCATTCCCTAACCAAGGCCGGCGATCGCCGGCCTTTTTATTCACCGTCGCAAGGCCATGGGCGAACCGAGTATCTCGCGCAAGATGAACGCCCGGCGCAGGGCCTCGGGATTGCGCAGGTCATCCCCCAGCGCCCCGCGGCTGACCGCGGCCGCGATCGTCTCCTTGTCACTCGAAACCTGGGTCTCAAACTCGGCGCGGCTCGCGGCCGAAGCCTTCATCTCCTGCGCCTGCCGCAGTTTTTCAGCCAGCGCGGCCTGCTGCTCGAGAATTTCAGTCATGCGCTGGGCCTCCACCTGTGACGCAACCCGGCGCAGCACTGCCGGCGCCGGCTGCGGTTTGACCACCACCTCGCGCACGAGCGGCGGCGGCTCGGCGGGAGACGGGCTTCTCGGCAGCGTCGCCTTCTCCGTCGCGTAGCCGCGCCCCCGTTCCTCGATCTTGCGCTGGATTTCCTCGCGGATCCGGCGGGTGCGTTCCGCCAGCTCCGGATCCTCAAAAGTGGTCTCCTTGGGCGGAGCCTCGTCCTCGCCGGCCTGCACCTGCCGGCGTTGTTTCAGCCAATACGCCACGCTGCCGGCGATGGCAACGAGCAGCGGAATATGGTTTAAAACCCAGTCCATGGAGAAGGCTTGCGGCGCCGGGGTTACTTCTTGCCCTCGGGATGCGCGATGGAACCGCGCATGGCGGTGTCGGACTGGATGTTTTCCATCCGGTAGTAATCCATCACGCCCAGCTTGCCGGAGCGGAAGGCCTCGGCGAGCGCGAGCGGCACCTGCGCCTGCGCCTCGACGACCTTGGCCTGCATCTCCTGCACGCGGGCCTTCATCTCCTGCTCGACCGCCACCGCGGCCGCGCGGCGGATTTCCGCCTGGGCCTGCGCGATGCTCTTGTTGGCCTCGGCCTGCGCCTCCTGCAGCTTCGCGCCGACGTTCTCACCCACGTCCACGTCGGCGATGTCGATGGAGAGAATTTCGAAAGCACTGCCGACATCGAGACCGCGGGCGAGCACGGTCTTGGAAATACGATCGGGCGACTCGAGCACGATCTTGTAATTTTCGGACGAGCCGATGGTGGAAACAATGCCCTCGCCCACGCGCGCGATGATCGTCTCCTCCTTGGCGCCGCCGACGAAGCGGTCGAGATGGGTGCGCACGGTCACGCGCGCCTTGACCTTCACCTGGATGCCGTCCTTCGCCACGCCGTCGATGGTGGTGCGGCCGCTCTCGGGGTTGGGGCAGTCGATGACCTTGGGGTCAACCGAGGTGCGCACGGCCTCGACCACGGACTTGCCGGAGCCCTTGGTCGCGAGATCGATGGCACAGGCGCGGTCCCAATCGAGCACGATGCCGGCCTTTTGCGCGGCGACGAGTGCCTGCACCGTCGGGATGACGTTGCCGCCCGCGAGGTAGTGCGCGGAGATCTTGTCGGTCGTGACCTCGATGCCGGCCTTCACCGCCGTGATGCGGGCGTCCACCACCAGGCTGTAGGGCACGCCGCCGAAGCGCATGCCGAGCAGGGCGAGGATGCCCACCGGGGCGCCGTTCAGGCGGGCTTTCAGCCAGACGCCAATGAACGAAAAGAAAACGGCCGCGAAGATGAGGCCGACGACAATGAGCGGGATGGCAAAGATCAGCGGGATGGAATTCATAGGAGATAAATCAGGTTTGGGTTACGATGACGCGAAAGTTGTCGACGCTGACCACGCGCAGCAAGGCGCCCTTGGCGGCATGGCCGGAGCGGCAGAAGGCCTCGTAGCGCCGGCCTTCGACCAGCACATAGCCGCTGGGCGCCAGGGTCGTGAGCGCCTCGGCGGGCTTGTCCACCACGCTCTCCGGGTTGGCCACCGGCGGCTGGCTCGTGGCGTCCACCGTGGCCTGCACAACCATTTTCCGCCCGAGGGCGGTCTTGGGGAGCACGACCAGCTCAAGATAAAGCACCAGGACCACCAGCGCCACGGCGGCCCCGCTCGCGGCCAGCCCGCCACCAAAACCGAATTCGCGGAACGACAGGGCGCTGCCGACGAGCAATGCGAGCGCCCCCATGATGCCGGCGATGATCCCGGGCAGAAAAATCTCCGCCGCCAGCAGCAGGGCCCCGATGACGAAAAGTATGATGATGGCGTTCATGTGGCGGCCCGTTCGACGATCAACGCAAAATCCGTCCGCCCGCGGACAATGACCGTGTCGCCGGCGTCAACCGCGCCGACTTCCACGATCGCTTCAAAGCGCCGGCCGCCAATCTCGATCTGCCCGCTGGGCCGCAACACCGTCACGGCCACCCCGCGCCGGCCGATGAGATTTACCACTTCGTGGGCCTCACCCGGCCCGACCCCGGCAATCTGCGCGGCGCCACCGATCGCCGAGCCGACGACCATCTTGTCCCACACCCACCCCTTGGGCAGGTAGCGCAGCAAAATCACGCCCAGCACGACCGACAGGCCCAACCCGAGCCCGAGGTTGGTGAGCGGCCGCACCAGCACACCGCCGGATATGTTCATCGGCTGATTCGGCCAGAAGTCCGCCATGGCCCATACGAGCGAGACCAGCATCAGCACGAGGCCCAGCAGCGCCGGCAGGGCCACGCCCGGAAAAAAGAATAGCTCCACAGCCAGCAGCACCAGGCCGAGGCTGAAAAGCAGCACCGGCTCGTGCCCGGACAGCCCGGCCACGTAGTGCCCGAAGAACACCACGAGCAGCAGCAGCACCCCGATGGCGGCGAACAGACCGTGCGAAGGCGCCTTGAACTCGATGAACAGCGCCAGCAGGCCGAGCCCCATCAGGATCGGCGAGAAAGCGTTCAGGTATTGGGCGAACTCCTCCGACCAGGTGACCCGGAAGTTTCGCACCTCATAGCCACCGGCGCCGAATTTCGCCGTCAGCAGCGCGTCTATGTCCGCCGCCTTGCCGGCGCCGAGCAGCGCCTGCGGCGGCTCGCCGTATTTTTCCATCGCCTCGGTGGCGGTGAGCGAGAGCAGCTCGCCTTTTGGCTTCAAAATTTTATCGCCGATCTTCAGCTCGTAATCCTCATCGATCATCGCGGAGATGACCTGGCCGCGGTAACCCTTGCCCTCGGAGCTGGCGCGCATGCGGGCGCGCAGGTAGCTCACGATTTTCTGCTTCATGGTCTTGTCCACGTCGCCGCCCGTCGAGAGCACGGGGGCCGCCGCGCCAATGACCCCGGTGGGCGTGAAATAAATCTCACTCGTCACCGCGGAGATGAAGGCGCCGGCCGACATGGCCTCCTTGTCCACGAAGGTGATGGTCTGGCCGGGAAATTTGTCGAGCGCCTCCATGATGTCGAAGGTCACATCGAGCGCGCCGCCCGGGGTGTTCATGTCGAGCACCACCACGTCCGCCTTCTGCTCGATGGCTTCCTTGAGCCCGCGCCGCAGGATGTAGAAGGTCGGCCGGTTGATCTCGTCGCGCACCGGGATGACGTAGACCACGGTCTTCCTGGCCGGGGTCGCCTTGGCCACCGGTTCGGCCGCCCGGCCGCTTGCGACCATGGCCAGAAGGGTGAAGAGAAGGCCTGCCTGCTTTAACATCAGGCCCGGAGCCTACAGCCTCCCCGGCGGCAAGCAAGCGCAGCCAACTTACAAACCCGCGAAATCTTTCCGGATTTGCCCCGCCCCGCCCGGGCGGCGGCCCGGGCCGTGATATTTAAACTGACTTTGTATTGGAACGTAGCGCTCATTTTGCTTATCAATCAACCCATGGAACGAATCCCGTATCTCGGGCACACGATTTTCAAGTGGCAGGTCGGCGCCTCTTCCTTTCTGGCCCTGCCCGAAATGGGCGCACGGCTGATGAACTGGAGCGTCACGCTCGGCGACGGCAGCGTGCGCGACATCATCTACTGGCCGGAAATCGACAACCTCGACAACCTCGCCTCCGTGCGCGGCGGCAACCCGATTCTCTTCCCCTTTGGCGGGCGCACCTACGACCAGGGCGAAATCCACCAGTGGCGGGCGGACGACGGCGTGCGCCGCCCGATGCCGATGCACGGCCTCGCCCGACAGGGCAAGTTCCGCACCATTCGTCTCGACGAGGGCGGTTTCTCGGCGCAATTCGTGCCCGATGACGCCGCCAAGGCCGCCTACCCCTACGATTATGAATTCGTGGTCAGCTACCGCTTCGATCCGCTCGGCATCTTCGTCGAGCTGCAGCTGACCAACCTCGGCACGGCCCCGATCCCCTGGTCGGCCGGCCATCATTTCTATTTCACGCTTCCCTGGAGCGCCGGCCGCACCCGCAAGGATTATTTGCTGGAGACCACCGCCACCAAACACCTCCAGCGCAACGAGAAGGGCGGACTGATGACTGGACCGCGCATTGAGCAGCGCGAAACCCTCGACAACAAAAACCTGCTCGACCTCATCCACACCGGCCTACGCCGCGACATTTTCGCCGTCACCGAGGTGCCCACGGGCAGCCGCCTGCTCTTTCGCAACGGGATGGCGAACAGCAACGCCCGCGATCTCGCGGTCGTGACCTGGACACAGGACGACAAGTCACCTTACTACTGCATTGAGCCTTGGATGGGACCGCCCAACGCGCCGGAGACCAAGGTCGGCCTGTATACCGTCGCCCCGGGGCAGACACAAAAATTCTACGTCGAGATCACCCTGGGATGATCCGGGGCCGTGTCATCGCCGCTGCGCTCGCCCTGGCGCCGGGCCCGGCCTCTCCCATCCGTGCCGAGGAGCCGGCTGAGCCGCTGACCGGCGAGACCCGTCAATACTACATCGCCGCCGACGAAGTGGACTGGAATTACGCCCCGGCGGGCAATGTGCTGTTCGACCTGCAATGCTGCGGCGACGACGCGCCCTGGCTGGAACGCGGGAAGGCCGGCCGCCCGCCGGTTTTCAAGAAGGCGGTCTACCGCGAATACACGGACGAGACTTTCACGCAGCTGAGGCCCCGTCCGCCCGAATGGGCGCACGCGGGCATTCTCGGGCCGATTCTTCGCGCCGAGGTGGGCGACCGCATCGAGGTGACCCTGAAAAACAACACTTCCTTCCCGGTGAGCATCCATGCGCACGGCGTGCACTACCTCAAACCCTACGAGGGCGCGGGCTACCCCGACGACACGCGCGGCTCGGACAAGGACGACGAGGCCATCGCGCCCAGCGACTCCTACACCTACCGCTGGCAGGTCCCCACCCGCTCCGGCCCCGGTCCGAACGACCCGAGTTCGGTCGTCTGGCTTTATCATTCCCACGTGAACAGCCCGCTGGACATGAACACCGGCCTGGTCGGCGCGCTCATCGTCACCCGCCACGGTGCGGCCCGCGCGGACGGCTCGCCCAAGGACGTGGACCGTGAATTCGTGACCCTCTTCATGAATTTCAACGAAACCGAGAGCCGTTTTTCCCTGCGCAATGCCGGCCTGCTCGACGGCAGCGGTAACAAGGAGCTCAACCGCTTCCACAGCATCAACGGCTATATCTTCGGCAACCTGCCCGTGCTGCGCATGAAACAGGGTGAACGCGTCCGCTGGTATCTGGTGGCGCTGGGCGACGACTCCGACATGCACACGCCGCACTGGCACGGCAACACCCTCCTGCACGAGGGCCACCGCACCGACGTGGTCGAGCTGCTGACCGCCAGCATGAAGGTGGCCGACATGCGCGCCGACAATCCCGGCATCTGGCTCTACCACTGCCATGTCAACGATCACATGCAGGCCGGCATGGCCGCCCGCTACGAAGTTGAAAAATAAGCGCCGGCCCATGCCTGCAGGCACCTTGGCCTGCCCCATCAGACCGGCCCGCCACGCGGCCGGGAAATACTCGCGGTTTTTTCCGTTACTTTTTCCCCGCTTCACCGTCTAATGACTCCATGTTCGACATCGGTGGCCCGGAAGCATTGCTGATTCTCTTTATCTTTTTGCTCCTTTTTGGCGCAAACAAGATGCCCGAGCTCGCCCGGGGCCTCGGCAAGTCCATCCGTGAATTCAAGAAGGCGGCCAGTGGCGTGGAAAGCGAAGTGCGCCGCGCCATGGAGGAGGAGCCGGTGACGCCTGCGAAAAAACCCACCGGCACCATCCAGCAAGGCGCGCCCGAAGATAAGGCGGCCCCGGCGGAGCCCAAAGATTGATCAAGAGAAAATCTGGCTGCGGTTGAACCGCCACACCGCCACAGCCATCACTCCCCCCCGGCGATGCCGAGCAGGATGCCGACCGTCGGGTAGGATCTCGAGGAAGGACTGGCCCGCCCACAGTACCTGGGAGAATCCCTCCATCGACCAGTAAACCAGGGTGAACTTGGCGATGCGTTGCATGAACTCCGGCATGAAACTCACCGGAAACCAGGCGCCACCCAGCCAGCCCCTGGCAATAGCGCTGACGAAAGCGCGACGTTCAAATTGTCCCATTCGCGGGAACAGTTGATTTCATCTTCGTGATTCCGAACAGGCTCCGGTGGTAATCAAAAACCTGAAGAAAGTTTCTTTTGCCTGGTTTAAAGTGACTTACGGAGTGTCCTGCAACTTGGCACATGGCTTGCGTGTATGTAGGGCAACAAAACTTTCCCATGAAAAAGAATCTCCTTCTTCTCGCCAGTCTCGCAGTGCTCGCCTCCAGTGCCAGTGTCGCTCAAAGCCCGCCCGAACTCGTCGTGCTGCCCACCTATGTCGTCCAGGCCCCGCGCTATCAGCCCGCCGAACAGCAGGTCAAAGCGAACTTGGATGCGCTTCGCTCGCAGGCCGGCTTGCCGGTGGTCATTCGCCTCGAGCAGCCCGCGCTCAAGGCCCGGGTGACTCATCCGGGTGCCTGGTCCCAAGCCGCGCAGAGCACCGGCACGACTCGCATCGCGAAATCCTGATTTTTGGTAGTTCGTGTGTTCGTTGCTAGTGTGTGTGTGAAAAACCCGCCTCGAAAGGGGCGGGTTTTTTGTCGCCAGATTTTCCCGGCGGCGGAGAATGCCGCCGTGCCAACGGAAGATTCCTCCGAGCCAGTCGCGATCCCGATCACCGGCGAGCTGGACCTGCATACCTTTCGCCCGGGCGAGGCCACGCGCCTGCTCGACGACTATTTTGCGGAGTGCCGGCAACGCGGCATCCGCCGGGTGCGGGTCGTGCATGGCAAGGGCACCGGCACCCTTCGCGAAACCGTGCTGGCGCACCTGCGGCGGTCGCCCGGCGTGACGGGTTTCACCCCGGGGGATGAAACCTCAGGCGGCTGGGGCGCGACCGTGGTCACGTTGAAGGGCTGATGCCAGGCACTATCAATACCGTCCATCCCGTCAAGGTGCCGCCCGTCACTCCGGCGTTGTGCTCCCGGCGGAGCTGCCCCAAGTTCCGCCCATGGGCACAAATTTCATCTACGCACTCATCCTGACCATCAGCGGGGCAGTCTTCAATCTCCTGCTGTATTTCACGGGCTTTCAGACGGACAAGCTGGCCACCGGACAACATCTCCAGTGGATCGCTTTGATCATCCACATTGTGGTGCTCTGGCTGGCGCTCAAGGCCGTGCGCGAGGAAAACGAAGGCAAGTATCTCACCTACGGCCAGGGGGTCGGTGCTGGAACGCTGATCTCGCTGTTCTCAGGCCTCATGAGTGCGGTTTACACCTACATCCATTTCAAATTCATCAACACGAACTTTTTCGACTACCAGTTGGAGCTCATGCGGGAAAAGTGGGCCGCCCGCGGCTTGAGCGATGTCCGGATGGAGCAGGCGGAAGCCATGATGAGGAAATTCTCGGGCCCCGGCGTTTATGCCATCTCGACCCCCATCTTCGCCGTGTGCTTCGGTGTCCTGATTTCCCTGGTCATCGCCGCGATCCTCAAGCGCAACCCGCCCGAAGAGGGCAAAGTGACCGCCTGAAACAGATCGGGGTCGCGTTTGCACGCGACCCCGACGCATTGCAACACACACTGGCGCGGCCAAAAGCTGCGCCAAATTGTTTAGAACGGCCGCGGCAGCCGGACGATGTCACGACCCAGCTCGCGGCCGATCTTGGTCTTGCCCGGCTCGGGCGGCAGCGGCACCACCTCGGGCGCGAAATCCCGTCCGACCTCGAAGTTGAAGGTGTCGCCCTCGAGCTTTTCCAGCCGCTTCACCACGTCGGCCGGGAGCTTCTTGCGCTCCTCCTCGGTGTTGATCGGGCCCGCGAAGGCGACCTTCCCCTTGGCGTCCTTCACCGTCAGGCTGCGCTGGCCCTCATCCACCTTGATCTCGATCGAGCCGTCGTCGTCCGAGTAGGCAATGTTGCTCTTGGGCAGGTCGAGGATGGTCGAGCCCTTCCCCTTGCGGTTGATGATGTGCACGCCGGGAGGGATCATGAAATTGCCGCGCTCCCGCCCGATCATGCGCAGGACGTCCTGCGCCTCGTCGGCGTCAACACCCGGTAGCTCGCGCAGCCGCTGGAGACCCGGCAGCCCCTCGGCCGCCGCGAACCCCTGCCAGTTGAATCCGTTCCCCTCCCCGTTAAACAGGCCGAACATTTTCGGCACCTCGTGCAGGGCGAGCTTCGCCTTGACGGTCATCTCCTTGCCGCCCCGCACGACGGTCAGCTTGACCTCGTCGCCCTCTTTCTTGGAACGGACCAACACACCGAGCTGGTGCTGGTCGACCAGGATCTGATCGTCGAATTTGGTCAGCACGTCGTCTTCCTTGAGTACTTCGGCGGCGGGACTTTTCTCGGCGATATGTGTGACCACCAAGCCTGTGTCCCGCGCCAGGCCGAGCTGGGCGCTGAGAGTGCGGCTGACGGATGTGGTCTCAATCCCGAGAAAGGGCACCTTCTCTTTTTCCATCCGCTCGTCGTCTTTGCCGATGACGATGCGGCGTGGGGAGTCGATGCTGATGCGGTGGAAGAAAACGTCGTTCCCGGCCCGGGCGAGCGGCACGAAGGCGGCCAGGACGAGCGACGGAAGGAGGAATTTGCGATAGGCGGGCATAGGGGGATGAGGTTGGTGGTTTATTGCTGGAAATTTTTAGTTGAAACTCGTGGGCAGCACGCGGATCTCGTCGCGCGGCACGCTCCACTTGAGCGAGGCGTTGCCCTTGGGATTTTTCAAGGTGTAGGTATCGAGGTAGCGGTAGCGCAGGCGGCGGGCGGCCGTGTCGCCGTCGACCTGCACCAAGCCCTCGTCCTTCAAATCATAGAGCACATTGGTCGCGGTCACCGGCGGATAGCGGTCGCGCGACGCCGGGGCTGAGTTGGTGCTGGCGACCACCGGTGGAGTGGTCACAGCGGCGGGCTGCATCGGCTTGAAATTAAGAACCCCCAGTGTCGTGACCAGTGCCACCGCGGCGGCGGTCACCGCTGTCCGCCAGCCAAACCACTTCCACGAGCTCAAGTTGGTTGCGGACGTGTATTGAGTGCGGGCCGGAGCCGCAGTCAGCTCGCGATCGACGCGGGCGGACCACTGGGCGGAAGGACGCCGCGGCTGCAGCGACTTCAACTCGGCTTCAAGTTCCTGGAGGGATTCATCCATGGCAGACAGGCTTCAATTCCTTGCGGAGCGCGGCCAGCGCGTAACGGTAGCGCGAGGCGGCGGTGTTAGGCGGGATGCCGAGGGTCTCGGCGATTTGCTCGAAAGTGAGTTCATTCCAGATCTTGAGCACGAGGACTTCGCGCTGTTCGACGGGCAGATGCTGCAGGGCCGCCTCAATTTCCTGGCGGCGTTCCGCGTCATCACCGGGCTGGGGATCAAACATAAAGCTGTGCTCCTCCAGGCCGCCACCGGATTTTTCCTCGCGGGCCACGCGCCGGGCTTCACGGCGGGCTTGGTCCAGCGCGGCCCGGCGGATGGAAGTGATGAGCAACGCCTGCGGATCACCCGGCAGCTGCCGCTGGTGGCGCCAATAGCGGATGAAAGCCTCCTGCACGACGTCCTCCGCGTCCGCGAACGAACGGGTCCACTGGCGGGCGCAGAGCAGCAGCTTGGGACCGTGGGCGTCGAGCCAGTGTTTCCAAGTGCCATGTTCATGTGTCGCCTCCATGCAATCCGTTTGAGGGTGTTTTCTGAAGAGCGTCACAGGCCGGTGGTTTTGTCTAGTTTGGCCCCGGGTGGGTCGAATGCAGACATTAAAAGAGGCCGGGGGTTCAAGCCCGGCCTCTGTTGCACCCGACAATTAAAAAAGGGATTACTGCACCCGGTAGCTCTTCGGCCCCAATCGATAATCGAGGGCCGCGAGCGCGAGCAGGATGGCGACCGCGGTGTAGCTGACGCTGATCGAGATTAGTGTCAGATTGCTGGCGGCAATCCGGTTCACCACCAGCAAGGCGAGCCCGCTGGCGGCAACTGTGGCAAGGATGAGTTTGAGAGTGTTGGTCTTCATAAAGTTAGTTGGTTGGTCTTTTCGGTTTTGGCACCTGTCTTGGTGCTGGCCGGACTATACCTGACAGCTTGCAATAGCTAAAATACTTAGTTTCTATCGTTTCCATCTGTTTTAACTATGGAATTATACCAACTGCGTTACTTCCTAGCAGTCGCTGAGACAGGCAACTTTACGAAGGCCGCGCAGCGCTCATTCATCTCCCAGCCATCCCTGAGCCAGCAGATTATTAACCTGGAGGAGGAATTCGGGCAGAAGCTTTTCCACCGGCTCGGTCGCAAGGCAGTGTTGACTGAAGCGGGCAAAACCCTGGTCGACGGAGCCCGCCGGATCCTGAGCGAGGCTGATCACACCCTTGGCGAACTTAGGAACGATCCGCTGCTGGGCCCCAAGGTCACAGTGGGCGCCATTCCCACGGTGGCGCCCTTTTTCATCCCGGCCATCATGGCGTATTGCCGCGCCAACGAAGTCCGGATCCATCTGCACACGCAGGAGGATTTCAGCCGCCAGCTCATCGACGCCTTGCTGGAAGGCAAACTGGACTGGGCGCTGCTCTCGCTGCCGCTCAACGAGCCGCGCCTGCACGTTGAAAGACTCTACAGCGAGCCGCTGTGGCTGGCGGTGGGCGCCGATCACCGGTTGGCCAAGGCTGCGCGTGTCACCATCGCGGATCTGCGGGACGAGACCTTCATCCAGCTTGGCGATGGCTCCACGCTCACGGCGAAAATCCAGCTCTACTGCGGCGACTACGATTTTGAGCCGCGCATCGGTCACCGCTGCGGGCAGCTCGCCACCGTGAAGACCCTCGCGGCCATGGGACTGGGGGTGAGCGTGCTGCCGCAAAGCGCCCGCAGTGCGACCGATCCGGACGGCCTGGTGTTTCGCAAATTCTCCGGCACCACCTTTTCCCGCGACATCGCCCTGGTACGGCATCGGCGCCGCCATCCCGGGCCGGGGGCGATGTTGTTCGCCGAGGCCGCCCGCGCCGTGGTCGGACCCGCCCCTTTCACCGGTTCCGCCCCGCCCTTCCGCCTCCCGGCGAAGCCATCTGCAACCTGAGTTTGCGCCCGGCCGGTTTTCCTGTATCCGTAACCGCTTATGCCCGTTGCCGACCAGCACCACCATCTCACCCGGGGCCGCGAGCGCGCCACGCTGCTGGTGCTCGGGGCGGTGCAGTTCACGCACATCCTGGACTTCATGATCATCATGCCGCTGGGCGCGCAGCTCATGATGGCGTTCAACATCACCCCGGCGCAGTTCTCGCACCTAGTCGCCTGCTACGGGATCGCCGCGGCGGTGAGCGGATTTGCCGGTGGATTCATGCTCGACCGGTTCGACCGCAAGCGCGCCCTGCTCGTCCTCTACGCCGGCTTCGGCCTGGCCACCCTCGCCTGCGGCCTGGCCCCGAATTACCAGATGCTGCTCCTTGCCCGGCTCGCGGCCGGGGCCTTCGGCGGGCTCGCCAGCTCACTGGTCACGGCGATGGTCGGCGACTTCATCCCGCCGGCCCGGCGCGGCCGGGCCATGGGCATCGTGACGGCGGCGTTCCCCGTCGCCTCGGTCCTCGGCGTGCCGGCGGGTCTGATGCTCGCGGGCCACTACGGGTGGCATGCCGCGTTTTTCCTGCTCGCCGCCTGTGCCACGGTGAACCTGGTCGTCGCATCGCTGGCGCTCCCGCATTTGCCCACCGCCGTGCACGGTCATGAGCCGTGGCAGCAGATGAAGCAGATCATGACGCATGGCGTGCACCTGCGGGCCTTTGCCGTGGGCACGATGCTGGGCATGGCCGGCGGCATCCTGGTGCCGTTTCTCGCACCCTCGTTCATCGCCAACCTCGGCCTCAACGAGCGCGTCCAGCTGCCCATCGCCTACGCGGTCGGCGGCGTGGCCACCGCCATCAGCACGCCGATCATCGGCTGGCTCAGCGATCACATGGACCGGCTGAAACTCCTCGTCTACATGTCGGCCGGCGCCGTGGCGGTCACGCTGGTCACCCTGCGGCTGGGGACGTCCTCGGTCGCGTTCGCCAGCATGATGATGGCCCTCTTCATGGTCACCATGTCCGGCCGTTACGCGCCGGCGATGACGATGATCACCAACGCCGTCGAGGCCCGCTACCGCGGCGGGTTCATGAGCATCATCTCCGCGCTGCAACTGGCCGCCAATGCCGCCGCGAGCATCCTCGCCGGCTGGTTTGTCACCCGCGATGCGACCGGCCACCTGCTGGGCCTGCCCATGGTGAGCTATATCGCGACCGGCCTTTTCGTCCTGACCGTGCTCTTCGCCATCGAGCTCCGGGCCATCGCCCCGCACGTCGCGACCCACGCGAAGAAGGACGTCGCCCCGCCCTCGCCGGATATCGCCGCCGCCTAGTCCGCCATATCCACCGCGCCTGTCACCGAGCCGATTCACCCGCCGCACCTGGCCTATGGGCGGCCCGAGTTGTTGGCACTGGCCGGTGACTGGGAATGCGCCCGCGCGGCGGTCGGGACCGATGCGGTCGCAAAAATTGCATTTGAGGCGTCGCCTCGGGCCTGGACTTCATTGCGGAGTTGGCCGGAAATCCGGCCGGCATGGCTGTTTTCCGTACCATCCAACACAAGCAGCAAGCCTGCTTGTTGGATGGCACGGAAACGGGCGCCGCCGCCAGTCGGCGGCGGTGCCAAAGCCATTACGGATTCACGATCAGGGTGAATCCGGACTGGATGTAGTACGTGCCGGAGTACGCAATATTGGCCGTGTGGAGCGTATTGAACGTCACCGAACCGTTGTTCGTGTAGCTGTAGACCGCCGCACCGAGGTGGGGGCCCGAGAACCGGGAACTGGTCTTCCCGTCGAGGCCCGTGCCGTCGATGTTCGTGCTGTTGAACACGATGTTCGTGAAGCCGCCACTGTAGCCCATCTGCACAGCGTCACGTTGTGTGTTGACGATATCCATGTTCGTGAACGTGACGTTCCGGACGCTCGTGTTCGACGCTTCCAGGTCGATCGCGCCACGCTCGCCGTTGTAGACGTCCTGGCTGGTGCCGCAGTTGACGATGATGGTGTCGGAGAACGTGATTCCGGTGTTGTTCTCGAAGTGGTACCCGGGGAACACGGTGTTCATCCGGATGCCTGAGCCCATGAAGCAGTCCTTGATGTAGTTGAACTGCGCCTTGTGGCCCGAGCCGCCGAAGAACGCGATGCCGCCAGCGCGCCAGTTGTTCTCAATCGTATTATGGCTGAAGGTGTCGTTGACACCCATCGGCGCGCCGTTGGTCGAGTCGGGCCAGACGGCCAGCCCATCGTCGCCGTTGTTGCGGACGCTGCAGTTCTGGACCGTGCTGTTCTTTGTGCCTTGGCAGAAGTTGATACCGTCAGCCAGATTGTCGCGCACGCGTCCGTTCTCGATCAGCAGGCCATCCGCCACCCACACCGGCGTGTGAGCGTAGTCGGCGACCCAGAAGCCGCACTCGAAGTGATCCTCCCAGAAGTCATGGATGCGCGAGTTTGTGCCGAAATTGTCCATGAAGCACTTGTAGATCGCGTTCTGGTTGTACCGCGACCGCAGCATCGAATTAAGGTACATGTTGCTGAAGTCGAGCGTGCCGGAAACGCGGAACGAAATGCCACCGCCGGAGGCGTTGGGCGACGTGAATTGGATGTACGTGTACCAGATGCCGGCGCCACTGATCGTGATGTT
>DATFUQ010000085.1:0-3177 GCA_035260745.1 Lacunisphaera sp.
CGGGCCGGGCCCGGGTCTATTGGCCCGGCCCCGTGGCGGAGAGAATCAATGACGATGATGCCGGGGGAAAAGGATGCCGCGTCGTCGCGCCCGACGGCCAGCGCACGCGGATCTCGCGCGGTGGATTGTTCCCGGAGTAGCCAAAAAAACATGCCGCGCTGGACTGGCTGTAATAGCCGGAACCGGCCGCCACCTCGCTGGATTGGGTTGTACCGTCCGCCAGTTCGACGATGATTCGCGCCCCGATCGCCGTCGGATTGCCGGCCGGGCCACGCAATTCGATGCGCACGGATTTGCGGCCGGCGACGCCGTTGTTGCGAAAGGCCAGCGCTTCATCGTTGTTGCGCGAGACGAGAAAATCCGGCCAGCCGTCGTGGTCGAGATCGAGCACCACCAGCGCTTTCGCATCACCGGGCACGATCAGTCCGCTCTCGGCCGCCGGCGCCGGCGTGAAATGACCGCGGCCGTCGCCGCGCAATAGCTGGCTGAGTCCGCCGTCGAAGCGCCCGACGGCGGCAATGGGTGAATATGAATTCTGGACCGCATAGATGTCGGCATGGCCATCGCCATCGAAATCGCCGGCCACGACTCCCTGCATCGGCGCGATCTGCGCGACCCGCGGCAGCGGCTCGAAGCGATAGGTTCCATCGGGCTGGCTGAGGAAAACCCCGCTGCGGAATTCCGTGGCCGCGAAGCGCTGCGCCCACGCGAGTCTGTTCTCCCCGAATATTTCCGCGAGCGTAGCCCGCGCATAATTGTCATTCTGAGGATAGCGTTTCAGGAGCGACGGAAACACCGCTCCCAGGTCACGCAGCGCGCGCCAGGGATAGAGGCGGTCCCCCTCGTAGTACGCTTCGATGAGCTGGGAGGAACCGTTGCCCTTGAAGTCACCGGAGAAGATCAACGCCGGGTGGGCGGCGTCGGCATGATACTGCGTGTTCAATCCCACATTGCCGACCACGTAGTCGGGTCGGCCGTCACCGTTGAAGTCCGCCGACGCAAGTGATGTCCACCACCCCGTGCCCGCCGTGGCGAAACCCGCGCGCTCCGTCCAGTCTTCAAATCTCCGACCCTGATCGTTATGAAAATACTTTACGTTGCCCCACTCGAGCGCCACCAGCAGATCCGGCCAGCCATCGCCATCCACGTCGCTCCACAGCGCCGACGTCACCATACCGACTTCCCTCAGACCTGGCGCCACCGTGTCGGTGACGTCTTCAAATTTCCCCCCGCGATTCGCCAGCAACGCGCTCTGCGGGGCCAGCGGATACTGACCGGGCAGGATTCGCCCACCGATGAAAAGGTCGAGCCGGCCGTCGCGATCGAAGTCCGCGGCGGCCACGGCGCCGACATTGATCGGCAGGGGCGGCAGTGCATCGTCGGGCGCGGCCCGAAACCCACCGTGGCCGTCGCTGAGGTAGAGCACCGGCCGATAGTCGGGCATTCCGGCCGGCAAACTGTTGCCCCCTCGGGTCACGAGCAGGTCTTCGTTGCCATCGCCGTCGGCGTCAAACAAGAGCACAGGGCCATCGTCGGCAGTACTCGGCGTGGCCCCGGTCGCGTTCGAGACGGCAAACCGCCCTGCTCCCGCGTCGCGAATGATGCGGGTTGCATCCAAGGTCGTGCCGCCGATCAAGACCTCGTCTCGATCCGTCTCGGCGACCTTTCCCACCGCGAGTCCCGGGCCCCGGCGGTTGAAGCGAAATGGAACCAGCCGTTGCACGGACGCTTCGTTGACCGAATCCTCGCGCGAGCGGAGGTCCAGGCCCAAACCGCGGCTCACCTCGGCAAACTGTTCGCTGGCGGCCGGCCCCACCGCCGCCGATCGCGCCGGCGCGGGACCGGCGGGTTCCGTGATCGTGTACCGCCGGTCGACGGCGAGGTTTTCCCAAGTCTGCTGGTGACCGCTCGGCCAGGTCACGACCAGCCGCCGGATCACGGTATCCTCACCCAGTCCAAAATGGATCGCCGGCTCGCTGCTGGACAGGTACCCGCGCGCGAGTCCGAGCGTGCGCACCTGCACGCCGAGCGCGCTTTCGATTCTGACCGTCGCCCCCACGCCAAACCGATTGGAAACGGTTCCGCGCAGATCGATCATGATACGGTGTCCGGTGTCGCTGTCGTTCCGCAAAAGGGTGACGCCCTTGTGGTAGTTGCTGTAAACCAGGTCGAGGTTGCCGTCGCCGTTCAAATCACCGAAGGCCGCGCCAAAACTGATGCCTTTTTGGTCGAGTCCCCAGGCCGCGCTGACATTTTCAAACTGCAAGTCCCCGAGATTTCGCAGGGCGATGTGGTTTTCAGCCCACATCGGCGTGGCCAACATGAGGCGAATACGCTCGGCCTCGGATTCGGCGCTCATCTGCCGTTTCACGACGTCTACTCCGGAATCCCGCAGGAATCCATTGGTTACAAACAGATCAAGGTGGCCGTCGTTGTCCAAATCCTCCAACCGCGCAGACCAGGTCCAGTCCGTGGCGGCGACGCCCGCCAAAAAGCCGGCCTCCTGGCAGTAACCGGTGCCAGTGCCCAGCAGCAGCGCATTGCGGCGATACTTCGGCGTCCCGGTGGCATCGTCCGGCCGCTCATCCGTGCGACTGCGGGCGTCCGCCATCATGTGCTGGTCCTTCTCGTGGGTGGATCCGGCCATGTCGGCGACAAAGAAGTCGGCCAGCCCGTCGTTGTTCACGTCGCCGAAATCCGCCCCCATCGAGGAGAAGGCCGTGTGGGGCAGGAATTGTCCGGCCGTGTCAGTAAAGGTGCCATCCCGGTTATTGTGATACAGCTTATCCGGGACGCCGTAGTCGTTGGCCACATACAGGTCCGGCCAGCCATCGTTGTCGTAGTCCCACCACGTGGCGGAATGGCTGCGGGCTTCACCGGTGATGCCGGCGGGCACGGTGACGTTGGTGAAAGTGCCGTCGCGGTTGTTGTGAAAAAGATAACCGCGCCGCCCCTGGGCGCCGCCCGCGGTGGTCAACAGGTTGGTCGTTATATAAACATCGAGCCAGCCGTCGCGATCGTAGTCACAGAAGGCCGCCATCACCGAGGCATCCTTCACATCCAGCCCGTGGGCATGGGCCTCTTCCTTGAAGGTCCCGTCACCCTGGTTGATGTAGAGCAGATTTGGCGAGTTGAACCGGCAGACATAAATGTCGAGCAGCCCGTCGTTGTTCACGT
>DATFUQ010000086.1:0-7270 GCA_035260745.1 Lacunisphaera sp.
CCCCTTGATGGTGTGACCGTCCGCGCCCGCCAGCAGGCCCCACCCCAGCCCGGCGGCCAGGAATCCGTTATACAAACCCTGGTTGGCCGCGAGTGACTTGGTCAGCTCGGCTTTTTCCGGCGTCAGGGCGAACACCCGCCGGCCATATGGTTTCGTCCACAGGAACATTTCGAGCACGAGAAAGTAGAGATGCAGGAGGGCGACGAGGCCGGTGCTGAGGTTGGCGGCGGTGGACATGGGGAAACGGGGTTGAGCTTTCTTTCTGCGGGCCAGTGCTTATCTGTCTTTAGCCGTGGTTTCTCCTCCAAACAAGCTCGCTTCGCTGACTGGCGTCCTTGAGCGCATCATCTTCTTCAACGAGGAGAACCACTACACCATCGCGGAGTTGAAACCCGAGGCCTCCGCCGAGGCCGTCACGGTCGTCGGCGCCTTGCCAGGCGTGCAATGCGGCGAGACGCTCCAGCTCACCGGCGAATGGACCCGCCACGCGCAGCACGGCGCCCAGTTCAAAATCGCGACCTACAAGTCCGAGCTGCCCTCCTCCGTCTACGGCATCCGCAAATACCTCGGCAGCGGCCTCGTGCCCGGCATCGGCAAGGTCTACGCGAACAAGATCGTCGACACGTTCGGCACCGACACCTTCCGCGTGCTCAGCGAGGAGTCGGGCAAGCTCCGCCGGGTGCCCGGCATCGGCAAGGTCCGCGCCACCGCCATCAAGTCGGCGTGGGAGGAGCAGAAGACGCTGCGCGAGGTGCACATCTTTCTCCAGACCTACGGCGTCACGACCTCGCAGTGCGTCAAGCTCGTCAACAAATACGGCCCCGCCGCCAAGCAGGTCATCGTCAACGAGCCCTACCGCGTCGCCCGCGAGATCGATGGCATCGGCTTCAAGACCGCCGACCGCATCGCCATCAACCTCGGGTACGCCAACGATGCCCCGCCCCGCCTCGACGCCGGCCTCATCTACGCGCTCGAGACGCTGCAGGAGGAAGGCCACACCGCCTACCCTCGCGGCGAGCTGGTCGACTACGCCGCAAACATGCTCGAAACCTCCGCCGAGCTGCTCGAGGCCCGGATCGACGCCCTGCTCTCCTCGGCAGCCATCGTCAGTCATGGAGGCGCCCCGACCCCGGCGCGCCGGGACGGCGGCGAGGTCGCCGCCGCTCCATTATCATTCATCCAGCTCCCGCTCAATGACCGCGCCGAGCGGAAGATTGCCGAGGTCGTCCGCCGCATTGCTTTCGTGCCCTCCGGCCTGCCGGCGATCAAGATCGAGCCCGCCCTCGCCTGGGCGCAAGAGAAGGCCGGCTTCGAGTTCCACGCGCTACAGCGCGCGGCGCTGACCAACGCCCTCGCCCACAAGTTCAGCATCCTCACCGGCGGCCCGGGCACGGGCAAGACGACCATCCTCCACGCGCTGGTGGAAATCCTGAAGGCCAAAAAGGTCCGGGTGCACCTCGCCGCGCCGACCGGCCGCGCCGCCCAGCGCCTGGCCGAGACGACCGGCGGCTTTGCCTCCACCATCCACCGGCTGCTCAAGATCGAGAACGGCAGTTTCACCGTCAACGAGTCGCATCCGCTCGCGACGGATTTTCTCATCGTGGACGAGGCCTCGATGCTCGACTCGCGGCTCGCCGCGGCGCTGTTGCAGGCCGTGCCGGTCCGCGCGCATCTCGTGCTCGTCGGCGACACCGACCAGTTGCCCAGCGTCGGCGCCGGCAATGTGCTCAAGGACCTCATCGCCACGGAGCGCGTGCCGGTCACGCGGCTCTCCGTCGTTTACCGCCAGAAGGAGCAGAGCCTCATTGTCACCGTGGCGCACGCCATCAATGGCGGCGAGAGTTCGCCGCCGCCCGTCGTCAGCGAGGTGGCCAAGGCCCAGGCCTGGAGCGACCTCAATTTCATCGCCGCCAGCTCGCCCGAGGACTGCCTCGCCAAGGTCATCGAGCTTTGCACGAAATTCATCCCGCAACACTACAAGTGGTTCCACCCGGTCAACGACGTGCAGGTGCTCGCGCCGATGCACAAGGGCGCGGCGGGGGTGTCGAACCTCAACACGCAGCTGCAGGCCGCGCTCAACCACCAGCGGCAGAGCTTGAAGACGATCAGCGGGGAATTCCGGCCGGGCGACAAGCTCATCCAGCTGCGCAACAATTACGACAAGGACCTCTTCAACGGCGACATCGGCGAGGTGCTGGCCATCGATGGCTTGAAGGGCACGCTCACCGCCCGCTTCGACGGTGTGAAGCACACGTTCGAGCGCGGCGAGTTCGGCGATCTCGCCCTCGCTTATGCCATCAGCATCCACAAGTCACAGGGCAGCGAATATCCCGTCGTCATCGTGCCGCTGCTCAAGGCGCACTTCGTCATGCTCCAGCGCAACCTCATCTACACCGCCATCACCCGCGGCCGGAAAAAAGTCTTCATCGTCGGCGAGCCCGCCGCCTACGGCATGGCCGTCCGCAACGCGGAGTCGAGACTCCGCTGCACCCACCTCCGGGAAAAGATCCTCGCGGCAACCCTGTAGGGCGGAATCACTGATCCCGCCGGGTCGGTGAACTATTTGGCGGCGCGCTTCCGGTATTTCTCGTAAAGCTCGTGCTGGCGGTTGTTCAGATCGATGCGGCGGCCGTCGATGTAGGCGATCTCGACTTGGGTCGGGATTTCGAGCGGGTCGCCGTTCGTGACAATCAGCGTGGCCCGCTTGCCGGCCTCGAGCGAGCCGAGTTCGTCGCCCATCCCGAGCACCTGCGCAGCGTAGAGGGTCACGGCCTTCAGCGCCTCGTCGTGTGGCAAGCCGTAGCCGACGGCCTTGGCTGCTTCATACCCGACGTTGCGCTCGTTGCCTACGTTGTTGCTGCCTTGCGAACCGGCGATGCAAAATTTCACGCCCGCCTGTCGCAGCACCTCGGGGGTGGCAAAAGGCGTGTCGAAACCGTCATCGCGCCGCCGCGGGAGAATCTGCGTGCCGGTGAGGATGACGGGCACGCCGGCGTCGTGCAGCTCGGTGGCGAAGAGGGCCGCGTCGGCTCCTCCGACCAGGGTGATGCTGAGCTGCTGCTGTCGCGCCCAAGCCAGGGCCGCCTCGATTTGCCTGGCTTCATCGGCGTGCACGAATACCGGCAGTTTCCCCTCGAAAACCGGCACCATGGCTTCCCAGCGGAGGTCAGTGTCAGGCGCCGGCCGGCCGGCCGCGGCGGTCCGGGCCTGCGCATAAGCGCGGGCGGCGGCGAAAGCCTCGTCGAGCTTGCGCAGCTTGAGGTCGATTGCCTTCTGCTGGTCTTCCGGTTTCTTCGCGGCCTGGGGCGAACGATCGATTGCCAGGTCGGGCCAGACAATGTGCAAGGCGGCCGCCGGGCGGAGGCTGAGATCCTCCCAGGTCCAGCCGTCCAACCGGATCAGGGCCGAGAGCCCGGCGATCAGATCCGGCTGGGCCGACGGAACAGTCAGCGCGGTGAGGACGCCGTTGCTACGGGCGATGGGAATGCGCTCGCTGTCGGGGTTGATGGCTACCTGCGCACGGACGTTGGGATTGAGGGAGCCGGTCTCGGCCACGTCCACCGTCGCACGGACGGCCTCGACCTCGAAGAGGCCGAGCTTCGTGCAGGCGGCGATGAGGCCGGGGTAGACATGCTTGCCGTCCACGCGGACAACCTCGACCCCAACCGGGGCCTTGAGGTCGGCGCCGATGGCCGCGATGCGACCGTCAACAAGCAGCACATCGGCCTTCTCAAGCACGGCGCCGCTGACCGGGTGCACCGTGCCGCCGGTGAGCAGGATCGGGTGATTCTGCGGCGCAGCGGGCACCATGGTCGAGGCTGGCGCGACAGTCGCCGTGAACCACAGTGCGCCGACGAGGGCGGCAGTGCGAATTGGGAAACAGATGAACGGGTTCAAGGGCTTCATTGGCGGTGTCCCCCTTCGCTGGTGCAGGTTTCGCCGTGACGACCGTCGGCGTAGAGGCTGGTCGGCGGGCCTTCCCCGCCACCCGGGGGTCCGCCCCCGCCCAGCGCCTTGAGGCGCTCGGGCAGGATCTTCTGGATCAGCGCGGCGCGCTCAGCTTTGGCGGTGGCGCGCAAACGGGCGTCCTCCTCGATCGAGAAATAGCAGCGGCCGTCGATCCAAGTCTGCTCGGCGCGGCTGAAAGTGGAGAGCGGCGAACCGCTCCAGATGACGAAGTCGGCGTCCTTGCCGGGCTCCAGGGAGCCGACCCGGTCGGCGATGCGGAGCTGCCTGGCGGGATTGATGGTGGCGAACTTCAAGGCTTCCTCCGGCGGCACGCCGCCGTATTTCACGGCCTTGGCCGCCTCGGTGTTGAGCCGCCGGCCGAGCTCGGCGTCATCGGAGTTGAACGACACGAGCACCCCGGCCGCGCGCATCAGCGCACCATCGTAGGGAATGGCGTCCAGCACCTCCATCTTGTAGGCCCACCAGTCGCTGAAGCAGGAGGCGGAGGCCCCGAGCGCGGCGATCTCGCCGGCCACCTTGTAGCCCTCGAGGATGTGCTGGAAGACGATGGCGGGCAGCTTCCACTTCTGCGCAAGCCGGATGAACATCAGCACTTCGTCCTGCCGGTAGGAATGAATGTTGATGAGGCGCTCGCCCTGCAGGATTTCGAGCACGGCGTCCAGTTCGAGGTCGCGGCGCGGCGCGGCGACGCGCCCGGCCCGGAATTCGGCCCAGGCCCGTTCGTAGTCGCGTGCCCGGGTGAAGGTGTCGTCCATGATCTCGCGCACGCCCATGCGCGTCTGCGGATAGCGGGTCGTGTGGCGCTCGCCCCAGTTGGATTGCTTGACGTTCTCGCCGAGGGCGAACTTCACGCTCGGCATCGCGCCGGCAAACTTCAGCTCCTCAGGCATGGCCCCCCAGCGGAGCTTGATGACCTGGCATTGGCCGCCCATGGCGTTGGCGGAGCCGTGCAGGAGATTGGCCGTGGTTGTGCCGCCGGCGAGCTGGCGGTAGATGCTGATGTCGGTCGGATCGAGCACATCCCCGATCCGGACTTCGCACGTCACCGACTGGCCGGCTTCGTTGACACCGTCGGCGATGGCGATGTGCGAATGCGGGTCGATGATTCCGGGGCTGACTGATTTTCCCGTGGCATCGATGATCACCGCGCCGGCCGGTGCGGTCAGGCCGCGGCCGATCCGGGTGATGCGTCCGTTTTCCACCAGGAGGTCGCCGCCTTCGATGATGCCTTGCGGTCCGCAGGTCCAGATCGTGGCGTTCCGGACAAACACCGCCGCGGGTTGCGCGGGCGCGGCGGTGCGGCCGAAGACGCCCGCCGGATATGTGTCACCCTTGGCCACGCGCGGCGCGTCCGGCGTTTTTTCCGGTTCCTTGTCCTTCTTCTTGTCCGGCGCGGGCGGGCCTGTGCGCCGGGCCGCCCAGCGGAATCCGCCGCCGTCAGGGAGTTCGCCGGTGCCGGCAATCGCGTCACCCGTCGTCCGGGCGGTCAGCCTGACCATGCCCGCCGCGAGGCCGAACCACGCGCCTGGAGCCAGCAGCACCAATTCTTCGCCGGAGACAACCAAGGTGCCGTCCTTGTCGGCCACGGAGGCCTTCGGCTTCGCGAGGGTGCCGGCGATCTGCAACTCGGCCGGGCCGGGCGCGCCCTGCCACGACGCCTGCCACGTGCCGCGCACATCGCGCCGCCGCCAGCCCTCGAGCTGGAACGGCATGCCTTTGACCAGCACGAGCTGGATCTCGGCATCGTCGCTGGTGAACGGGTCGCCGGCCACCACGACGAGGTCGGCCACCTTGCCTGCCTCGACCGTGCCGCGCGTGTCACTGACACCAAGAATGCCGGCCGGGATCGTGGTGAGCGCGGCCAGGGCCGCGTCGGCGGTGAGTCCCGCCTTGACCGAGCGGCGGACGCGCGGCCAGAACTCGGCCGCGGGCTTCTTCAAGCCGGCGCTGGTCAGCGCCACCGGCACGCCGGCGGCGGCGAGCCGCCCGGCATTGGCTGGCGCCAGCTCCCAGTGTTCCAGCTCGTCGAGGGAAACGTCGCGCGCCAGCGCCGCCGTCTCCACCACCGGCGTCTCCGGAAAATCCAGCGGGGTGATCACCGGCACATGCGGATCGAGGGAACCGACCACGCGGTATTCGTAGCCCGAGCCGCGGATGACAAGCTTGAGCTTGAACTCGTCGGCGATCTTTTGCGCGCGCAAGGGCTGCAGTTCGTCCGCGGCGCTCACGAGCAGCGGCTCGCGGCCGGTCACCACGGGAGCCAGCGCGGCCAGGGCGGCGTTGGTCTCCGGCTGCTCGGCGCCCGCGGCCTGTTTGGCGTAGGCCGTCTGCGCGGCGTCATACCAGAGTCCGTCGCTGAGCGTCTGGCGGATGAGCGCGATGGAACCCATCAGCGAGCTGGGGTATTGCACGTCCGGCCAATCACCGTGCGCGAAGGCGGCGGCCTGCGCCACCCCGCGGCGCACCAGGTTGGCGGAGAAATTCCCGTCTCCGAGGCTGACCAGCGCAGTCTGGCCGCGGAAGACGCCGCGCGCCGGCACAATGTGGGCCGTCGTGAAACCCAGCTTCCGGAGCGCCTCGACCCCCTTCGGATCGGCGGCAAGTTTGTCCGCAATATCGCGCTCCGGTGTCACGAGCGCGTTCCAGGCGTGGGCGCCGGCCGCTGGCTCCGGGGCCGGCCGCGGCGGTTTGGGCGCACCGGACGGCTCCTCCGGTTCGGGCGGGGGCGGCGTTTTCAATCCCGCGGGCAGAAACAGCTCGCTCTGACTCTCAAGGAATCCGGCGTAAAGGGTGCGACCGGCGACATTCCAGACGCGCGCGTCCGCCGGCAGCGCGACGTTCGCCCCGACGGCCTCGATCACGCCGTCGCGCACGACCACCGTGCCCGACTCGATGACTTTGCCGGGCGCAATCACGATCCGCCCGCCGACCAGGGCGTGCACGCGCGGGCTCGCATCGCGCAGGCCGTCGACTGGCGCCGTCACCGCCTTCGTGGCTGCGGTCATGGCAGCGTAGGCGCATAAAAAAAGCGCTGCGAATGCGGCAGCGCGCGAGGGAAAGGAAAGCTTTGCCGCGTTCATAGTTGGGTGTGGTCCGGCACGGTGCGCGACGGCCTCACCAGCGGCGAGCCAAAAGTCCCGGTGCCATTACCTGTCGGGCCACGACAGGTTGTAGCGCCCGTGCAGCGTCTCGCGCTTCTGCTGCTCCCCGTCCGGCCCGAGATCAGGTCGCGCGGCGGCGGCGATCAGCCGCACGCCCGGCCGCTTCGCCAGCCACTCGCGGCGCAACCCTGGCGCGCCGA
>DATFUQ010000087.1:0-10081 GCA_035260745.1 Lacunisphaera sp.
GACAAGGGCCAAGGGCCAAGGGCCAAGACCAAAGCCACGAAATCCAAAGCCCCCGCGCCTGGATCGGCTGCTCCGGTCTCAAATCTCAAATCGCAAACCTCAGATTCGGAGGTTTCTGAAATCGAGAATCAAAAATCGAAAATCGTTCCGAGCGAAGCGACATCCTCAAATGCAGACACTCCGCCTCCGAAGCGAAAGAAAGGTGTTAAGATCCAGGATGATCCCGCGCCTCTCGCCGTAAGCTACAAGGGCTGGTTCCTCGACTACGCCTCCTATGTCATCCTCGACCGCGCCGTCCCGCACATCGACGACGGCCTGAAGCCCGTCCAGCGCCGGATTCTCCACACGCTCTGGGAGATGGACGACGGCCGCTTCCACAAGGTCGCCAACGTCGTCGGCGCCACCATGCGCTTCCACCCGCACGGCGACGCCTCCATCGGCGCCGCGCTTGTCGCCATCGGCCAGCGCGCCTGGCTCATCGAGCCGCAGGGCAACTACGGCAACATGCTCACCGGCGACGAGGCCGCCGCCCCGCGCTACATCGAGGCCCGCCTGACCGCTTTCGCCAAGGACGTCCTCTTCAACCCCAAGACCACCACCTGGCAGCTCAGCTACGACGGCCGCGCCAAGGAGCCCGTCACCCTCCCCGCCAGGTTCCCCATCGTGCTCCTCGAGGGCGCCGAGGGCATCGCCGTCGGCCTGATGACCAAGATCCTGCCGCACAACTTCAACGACCTCTGCCGCGCGGCCATCAACCATCTCCAGGGAAAAACCTTCCGCATCTTCCCCGACTTCCCCACCGGCGGCACCGCCGACTTCGCGGAATACAACGACGGCGAGCGCGGCGGCAAGGTGAAGGTCCGCGCGAAGATCGAGGTGCGCAACAAGTCCCTCCTCGCCATCATCGAGCTGCCCTTCGGGGCCAGCACCGAGTCGCTCATCGAGTCCATCCTCGCCGCCAACGCCAAGGGGAAGCTCAAGATCAAGCACGTGGACGACAACACCGCCGACACGGTCGAGATCCTCGTCCACCTCCCGCAGGGCAGCGACCCCGAGCAGATCATCCAGCAGCTCTACGTCTTCACCGGCTGCCAGGCCCAGCTCAACCCCGCCGCGTGCGTCATCGAGAACGACAAGCCCGAGTTCCTCGGCGTCCGCGAGATCCTCAAGCGCAGCGCCGAGAAGACCCGGGAGCTGCTCAAGCGCGAACTCGAGATCAAGCTCGCCGAGCTCGACCAGCAATGGCACTGGGACTCCCTCGAACGCATCTTCATCGAGGAACGCATTTACCGAAACATTGAAAAATCGAAAACTTGGGAAAGCGTCCTCCAGGAAATCCGCGACGGCCTGAAGCCCTTCCTCAAGCAGCTCCGCCGCGAGGTGACCGACGACGACATCACCCGCCTGACCGAGATCCGCATCAAGCGCATCTCCGGCTACAACCGCTTCCAGGCTGACGAGGCCATGAAGAAGATCGAGGAAGGCATGAAGGAGACGAAGGCCAGCCTCAAGAAGCTCACCGAGTATACCGTCGCGTGGTTCGAGATGCTCGCCGAGAAATACGGCAAGGGCCTCAAGCGCCGCACCAGCTACGACGAGATCGAACAGATCGACGCCTCGGAGGTCGTCTCGGCCAACCAGCGCCTCTACGTCAACCGCGAGGACGGCTTCATCGGCCTCAACTGGCGCCAGCACGAGTTCGTCATGGAATGCACCATCCTCGACAGCGCCCTCTGCATCATGGCCGACGGCTCGCTCAAGGTGTCGAAGGTCGCCGACAAGGTCTTCATGGGCCGCGAGATTCTCCACTGCGCCGTGTTCCCCAAGGACGGTGACACGAAGTTTTACTCCATGCTCTATCGCGACGGTCCCGAGGGGAAAACGTTCGCGAAGAAATTCCAAATCGGAGGATTGTCGCGGGATAAACTTTATCCCCTGGCGAAGACCGAGGGTTCAAAAGTGGTCTGGCTTCACGTTGCCGACCGCGAGAAGGACATGCCGAAGAGCATTCACATCTCGCTCGACGGACGTTCCGGGGCGAGAGTCAGGGAAATCGATTTTGATTTAACCCATGTCTCTGTCAGCACCCGCACCTCGAAAGGCCTCACGGTCACCAAATGGGCCGTGAAAGAAGTCCGCGTGAACGATCTCGAACTGAAATAAGGTAACTATCCGGCCAAAAGTCCCCCTTGCCTGACTCCCCTTCCTCGCTATGTTCCCCGCCATGAGCAATCGCGAGCTCGCCATCGAAATCGTGCAGCAGCTGCCCCCCGACACTCCCCTCAGGGAGATCGCCCGGGAGATCGAGCTGCGCGCCGGTATCGAGGCGGCTCGCGCTCAAGTCCGCCGCGGTGAAGGCCAGCCCGTCGAGCAAGTTCGCAAACTTGTCGATCTATGGGCCTCCCCGTCATCCTGACCCCGCAGGCGATCGAAGACCTCGGCGGCATCGTCCGCCGAATCGCCACCGCCAGCCCCGACCGGGCCCGCGCCTTTGGCCACGCCCTCCTTGACGCCGCCCTGGCCATCGACCCCTTCCCCGAACGCGGCCGCATCGTGCCCGAAGCCGGCGACCCGGCCGTGCGCGAGGTTCTGCATGGCGACTACCGGATCATCTACGAGGTCCACCGGAGCCCCGATGCGGTCTATGTCCTTCGCTTCTGGCATGGCGCCCGGGGCACCCCTCATCTGCCTCCAGCCTGAACTTGCATGCGTACCTTGAAGGAAATCACCGAAGTCATCGGCAAACTCTCCGATACGGAGCTGACCGAACTGTGCGCGTGGCTGTCCGCGCGCGATGAATCCCTCGAAATAACGGATGCGTTTGAGGCGAAGATGAAAGATTCCGAACGCCAGATGCGTGAAGGGCAACGCCCGCGAACACGTTGATCCGGCACGACTTCTTTTCGTGTATTGCTCCGCCATCTCCGCCAAGCCTTCGCCTGTGCGTTCCGTGATTAAGTCTCTCCCGGGCTTCGCGTCCATTCGTGCCCTTCGTTTGCCCGTGAATCCGGCGGAGCGCGGAGTTCTCGGGACAAATACCGGGCCCGCAGCAGCGGGCAACGGTGCGCCTATTTCAGCCGCGCCACTTCCTCGCGCAGCAGCCGCGCGAAGGTCTCGGCATGCGGGTTGGGCCGCACCGCCGGCAGGCCCAGCTTGACCGAGCCTTCCGACAGGGCCGGCGAAAACGGCCGCGTGACGAGCGTCCGGGGCATGATGCTCGCGACCCCGTCAGCGAGAATCGCCGCGGCGCGATTGGCCTCCAGGGCGGGAAACAGCGTGGAGATCCCGTCGTTGATGAGGGCGATGAACCGCGGGGTAATCCCGAACGGCTTGAGCATGGTCCGCACGAAACGCACATAGTCGGGATAATTCTCCCGGGCCAGGCCGATCAGCGGCAGATCCCGCAACCGCGACGGCGGAATCTTCTTCAACTTCGCGAGCGGATGCGTTTCGGGCATGACCAGTACCGGCGTCATCCGTCGCAGCTCGCTCCACTGGAACCCGGGCACGGCCTCCGCCGACGGCTCGGGCGTGATCAAAAGGTCCAGCTGCCCCGCCTTCGCGAGTTCGTTCATCTCCCGCGAGGAAAGGTCGGCGAGTTCGATCCGCACCCCCGGGGTCGCCGCCTGGAATTTTTCCAGCGCTCCCGGCATGATGCCCGCGGTCACCGAGGGCGCGTAGCCGACCCGCAGGATCTCGTTCCGCGCCTCGCCGCGCACCCGCTGGATCGCCTGGTCGGCGCGGGCGAGCAGGTCGCGCGCTTCCTCGTAAAACAATTCCCCCGCCTCCGTCAGGGTCACGGCGTTCTTGCCGCGCACGAAGAGCGGCACCCCCAGCTCCTCCTCGAGGTCCTTCACCTGCCGGCTGAGCGCCGGCTGCGTCAGGTGCAGGTTGTCCGCCGCGCGGTTGAAGCTGCCGTGGGCGGCCACGGCGGCGAAGTAGCGCAGGTGGCGCAGTTCCATGGGCGGATTCCAGCTATTACCAAAAGTATGGGCGAGGCCAAAAACACGGCATTGGGCAGTTTGGCGGGGTTCGGATATTCTCACGTCAGTCCCGCCAACAACCAACCGCTCCTCCCAACCCAACCACTCCCATGATCACCGCCACCCTCGTCCTCGCCGCCCTCACGCTCCTGACCTCAATCGATGAAGCCCAAGCCGGGCATCACGAATAAGCCGCCCTCCCCTGTCCCGTCCGCCACCACCCTCCAAAAACAAATCCCATGAAAACCACCTCCACCGCCGCCACCCTGCCCGCCGCCGTGACGCGCTATCTCGAAGCCGCCAACCGGTTCGATGCCGCCGCCGCCGCCGATTGCTTCACCGCCGATGCCTCGGTGCACGACGAGAACCATGATCACGTGGGCCGGGACGCCATTCGCGCCTGGATCGCGGAGACCAGCCGGAAATACCGCCCGGCGTTCACCGTCATGCGCACGGCGGTGAACGGGGACGACGTGAACCTTTCGGTCGCGGTGGCCGGAAAGTTCCCCGGCAGTCCTGTCACGCTCGACTACCATCTCCGGCTCCGCGACAAAAAAATCTCAACCCTCGATATCACATGAACCCCGAAAGGCCCAATCTTGTCATCGATCCGACGGAATTCGCCGGGAAACGAGTATTCGTCACCGGCGGGACCAAGGGCGCGGGCGAAGCCATGGTTCGCCGTTTCTCGGCCGGTGGCGCCCAAGTCGCCACTACCGCCCGCTCCGTCCTGAAGGATTCCGACTTGCCGGGGATTTTCGTGGCGGCTGACCTGGGCACGGCCGGTGGTGCGGCCCAAGCAGCCGAAGCCATCCTCGAAGCCTGGGGCACGCCCGATATAGTCGTGCACAATCTCGGCGGCTCGAAAGCGCCGGGCGGCGGATTTGCCGCGCTGACGGATGATCTTTGGCTCGACGAATTGAATCTCAACCTGCTCGCCGCCGTGCGGCTCGACCGGGCATTCGTGCCGGGGATGGTTCGGCGCGGAAGCGGCATCGTGATCCATATCGCGTCGATCCAACGCCGGCTGCCTTTGCCTGAATCAACGACGGCCTACGCCGCCGCGAAAGCGGCGCTGACCACCTACAGCAAGGCCTTGTCCAAGGAAGTCGGCCCGAAGGGCGTTCGCGTCACCTCGGTGTCGCCGGGCTGGATCTACACCACTGCGGCCCAGTCCATGGTGACGCGCTTGGCGGAGCACGGGCGCACGGATGAAGCGACGGCACGCCAGGGGATCCTGAATGCCCTCGGCGGTATTCCCATCGGCCGGCCCGCCTGGCCGTGGGAAGTGGCGGAACTCGTCGCCTTCCTGGCCTCGCCGCGGGCGTCGGCCATTCACGGCGCTGAATACGTCATCGATGGCGGCACCGTGCCGACTGTCTGACGACAACAGGAATGGATTCACCCCGCCAACCGCCCGCCACCACAAATCCCTCCAAGCCCCACTCCCATGATCACCGCCACCCTCATCCTCGCCGCCCTCACGCTCCTGACCTCAATCGATGAAGCCCAAACCGGGCATCACGAATAAGCCGCCCTCCCTGTTCCGTCCCTCCAACCTCTAAAAAACCATCCCATGAAAACCATCGTCCTCATCTCCCGGCTCCTCCTGGGGCTCATGTTCACCGTCTTCGGCCTCAATGGCTTCCTGCACTTCATCCCCGCCCCGATGCCCACCGGTATCGCCGGCCAATACATCGGCGCGCTGTTCGTCTCAAACTACCTGGCGGCCGTGTTCGCCCTGGAGCTGCTGGCCGGCGTCCTGCTGCTCGCCAACCGGTTCGTGCGGGCTGCCCTGGTCATCCTGGCGCCGATCCTCGTCAACATCGCCCTCTTTCACGCCTGTATGGCGCCGGCGGGTTTCGCCCCGGCCGTGATCGCCGTCGCGCTCTGGTCGGTGGTATTCTACCGCGAACGCGCCGCGTTTGCCCCGCTCTTGGCCGCGCGCAGCGCGGCCTGAGCCAGCCCTGCCACCATCCTTCCCACGCCTCCTTCCCATGAAACTCACCGACCGCCATCAACTCATTGACCAGCCGTACGGACCAACTTGAATACCAACATCAGCATGCAAATCGGCATCGACAGTTTTGTGGCGACCAACGCCGACCCCGTCACCGGGATCGCCCCGAGTCCCGTCCAGCGCATCGCCGACCTCCTCGAGGAGATCGCCCTCGCCGACCAGGTCGGCCTCGATGTCTTCGGCATCGGCGAACACCACCGCGGGGAGTTCCTTGATTCGGCGCCCACCGTCCTCCTCGCCGCGGCCGCGGCGCGCACAAAGCGCATCCGCCTGACGAGCGCCGTCACGGTGCTCAGCGCGGCCGACCCGGTCCGCGTCTTCCAGGAGTTCGCCACCCTCGACCTGGTCGCGCAGGGCCGCGCCGAGATGATCGTGGGGCGTGGCTCCTTCATCGAGGCCTTCCCGCTCTTCGGCCTGGCGCTGGATGACTACGACGAGCTCTTCACCGAAAAACTCGGCCTGCTGCTGAAGCTGCGCGAGAGCACGAAGGTCCAGTGGTCCGGCGCGCACCGCCCGCCGCTGACCGGCCAGGGCGTCTACCCGCGCCCGTTGCAGAATCCGCTGCCCGTCTGGCTCGGCGTCGGCGGCACCCCGGAATCCTTCGTCCGCGCCGGCACGCTCGGCCTGCCGCTGATGGTCGCCATCATCGGTGGCGAACCCCACCGCTTCAAGCCGCTCATCGATCTCTACCGCAAGGCCGGCGCCAAGGCCGGGCACGCCCCGGACCGGCTCCGCGTCGGCCTCCACTGCCTCGGCTATGTGGCGGACACGAACCAGCGGGCCGCGGACGAGTTTTTCCCGGGTTATGCGAAATCATTCACCGAAATCGGCAAGGAACGCGGCTGGCCGCCCACGACCCGCGCCCACTTCGACGCCCTGCTCGGCCCGACGGGCGCGCTGCATGTCGGCGATCCGGCGGCCGTGGTGGAGAAGATCCTGCGCCAGCACGAGGTCCTGGGCGGCATCGACCGCTTCAGCTTCCAGATGTCGGTCGCCTCGCTCCCGCACCCGCAACTCATGCACGCCATCGAACTGCTCGGCACGAAGGTCGCCCCGGCCATCCGCCAGGCCCTCGCCAAGGGTTGAGGACCGGTGTCCCGCACAGGTTTCGCGTCCTTCGTTTGCCTGTGAACCCGGCTTCTGGTTTGCCAAGACCCGTTCATTGCTGGAAAAGGGAATCCCCATGAGCGACATCGATCCCCGCCTCCTCCGGATCTGCGATGGCTACACGCGCGCCGTCCACGAGAAGGACGTCGAAGCGTTCCTCGGGCTCTACCATCCCTCGGCCCGTGTCTTCGACACCTGGGGCGTGTGGTCCTACGAGGGTGAGCAGGCCCGGCGCAAGGTCATCGTGGAGTGGTTCTCCTCCCTCGGCGCGGAACGCGTGGCCGTGACCTTCGACCGTCTGCAGGCCACCGTCACCGGCGGCCTGGCCTCCCTCACCGCCCGGGTGATCTACGCGGCGATTTCTCCTGCCGGGGTTGAACTACGCAGCATGCAGAACCGGCTGACCTGGGTGCTCAAACTCGAAGGAGGAGCTTGGAAGATCATGCACGAACACACTTCAGTCCCGATTGGATTCAGTGATCTGAAGGGAATGCTGCTGCGTGACTAGCGGGAACTTACCCGGACTTGTTTTGCTGACTCCTGACTGCTGAACCCTGCCAGTCTCCTCCCCCATTCGCAAGTTGCAGTTCCCGCCAGATTGGCAATCCTTGGCGGCAAACCCTCCTCCTTCCATGGCCAAACCAGTTTGTTATTCCACCAAGGCTTTTTCCACCCCCAGCGCCACGTCCCCGCTCTCCGCGGCCACCATCGAGCGCCGCCAGCCGACGGCCACCGACGTCCAGATCCAGATCCTTTACTGCGGCGTCTGCCACTCCGACCTGCACTTCGCCCGCAACGAATGGCACTTCACCCAGTATCCCGCCGTGCCGGGCCACGAGATCGTGGGCCGCGTGACAGCCACCGGCAGCGGCGTGAAGAAGTTCAAGGTGGGCGACACCGTCGGCGTGGGCTGCCTCGTCGACTCCTGCCGCACCTGCCCGAATTGCCGCCAGGGCCTGGAACAATATTGCGACAGCGGCATGACGGGAGGAACCTACGGCGGCACGGAAAAGCATCTCGGCACCCCGACACTCGGGGGCTACTCGCAGAGCATCGTGGTGACAGAGGACTTCGTGCTGCGGATGCCCGCCAACCTCAATCTCGCGGCCGCCGCGCCGCTGCTTTGCGCGGGCATCACCACCTATTCCCCGATGCGCCACTGGAAGGTCGGACCCGGGCAGAAGGTCGGCATCGTCGGCCTGGGCGGCCTCGGCCATATGGGCGTCAAGTTCGCCCGCGCTTTCGGCGCCCACGTCGTGCTGTTCACCACGTCACCGGGCAAGGCCGTGGATGCCAAACGCCTCGGGGCCCACGAAGTGGTCATCTCCACGGACGAGGCCCAGATGACGGCACAGGCCGGCAGCTTCGATTTCATCCTCGACGCCGTGTCCGCGGCCCACGACCTCAACGCCTACCTCAACCTGCTGAAACGCGACGGCAACCTGACGCTGGTCGGCGCGCCCGAGAAGCCGCTGCCGGTGGCGGCGTTCCCTTTGATCATGCGCCGGCGGTCCTTCTCCGGTTCGTTGATCGGCGGGTTGCCCGAGACGCAGGAGATGCTGGATTTCTGCGGCAAGCACAACATCACGTGCGACATCGAGATGATCCGCATGGACCAGATCAACGCCGCCTATGAGCGCATGTTGAAGAGCGACGTGAAATACCGCTTCGTGATCGACATGGCCTCGCTCACCTGAGCCCGTTGCAGCGGGGCGAGCCGGAGGGAAGCCAGGAGCTTCCTAGCTGGCCGCCATAAGCAGGAACCCTCTGGCTTTCCGCTTACAGCTTTTGCCTCGCTTTCGCGTAGCGAGAACCGTGGACAAACACCGGGCCGGCAGAAGCCAGCAACGGCGCACTGTTCCCCGCTCAGCGCCAATTGCCCGCGGCCCGCCGCTCTGAGGTTGCGAATTGCCGGGCACCGGATTCACTGCTTTCCATGATGGCCGCAGACACTTGCATCCGGCGCATTTGGATGGGCGGCTGCCTGGCCGCCATCCTCGGGGCGTTGAACGGCTGCGCGACCATTCACGAGGTCATGGTCGACGCGATCAACAACCCGACGAAACCCATGGGGACTTCCTACCGCCTGGAGGTGCACGACCCGAGCGGCGGCGTGGACAAGGAACTCGGCGCCAAGGCCATCGCCAACGCCAAGGACGCCCTTTCCGCCCGCGGGCTCTACGAGGCGCCGGCCAACGCCAAGCCCGACATGATCATCGACCTGGAATACGGCGTCGGCCCGGGGCAGATCAAGATCGTCTACCGCTCGCCCGCCGACGTCTCGATGAGCAACATCGGGCCGCAGGAACCGCCCGCCAAGCCGATCCTGGTCTTTGAAAAATTCCTCCAGCTCACCGGCCGGGAACCCACGCCGGAGGTGCCCGCGCCCGCGCCCGGCCCGGCCCGCGGGCGGAAGCGCGGCGACGAATTGTGGAGCGTGCACGTGTCGGTGGAGGACCAGAAAAAAGATCTGGCGCCCTACATTCCCGTGCTCGCCTCGGTCAGCGTCGAATACATCGGCCGGAATACCGGGCAGGAGAAACACTTCGAGGTGGATGCCGACAAGGCGGAGTCGGCGCTGCGCCACCCGAATCAGGCGCCGCCGGCACCCCCGCCCAGGCAGTGATGACCCGCTGCCCGGGGGGACATAACGCTGGATTGAACTTTCCCCGTCGCCGCGCTTTAGTCGGACCATGTATAAACACGTTCTCCGCCCCTTGCTGGCCGCCGGGCTGGCGCTGGCCTTCCTCTGCGAACCTGCCTCGGCCCTCGAGCCGTCCAATCTCTACCCGCACAAGCAGGAGCTGAAGGCCTACGTCGACTCCGGCGGTTACGTCAATGATATCGCCACCGTCGCCCTGCAGGCCAACAAATATCTCGTCAAGCGCATCGTCCGCGGTGCGAAGCCGGGCCAGAAACTGGCCGTCGTGTTCGACATCGACGAGACCACCCTGTCCAACCTGTCGCATAT